>DATKHZ010000615.1:0-11498 GCA_035509995.1 Acidimicrobiales bacterium
CGGGCTCCAGTAACAGAAATTCAAAAGGGTTTGAGCTGCCTCATCGATGAGCCTCCCCTAACCCGACCGGTTAGCTACGGGCGCGGACCAATGGAGCGGACCAATGGATAAGCGGCGGTCGGACCGCAGCACACAATGGCCGTCCTGCCCCGTCTGAGAGCCCAAGCTGGCCAACGAGGAGCCCTCGCTCGCATGCCCCCTCCATCACCGTTGCCGGGACAGCGTCGAGCCAGAGCTTTGCCCGGCGGAACATGGTGAATAACCCGTCGTTATCAACGACGCCCCACGAGATGTATATAAACCTTTGGCCGGGAGAGCCCTGGATTTGGGGCCCTCTAAGGTCCGCCGCAGGCGGAGGCGCCACGATGGAGCACTCCAGGTCCCAGGTCACCGATGGTAGGTCGGCCGGCACAAGCCGGTGCAAGTCTTGCTGGCCTTGACGGCCCTGCACGGCCACGTGGATGTTGTGATGCCCGTTCGGGTAGTCGGGCCCGGGGCCACATGTTCGCCCCGGCAAGTCGGAGCCTTCGACCCGGATCAACACATCGCCTATTCTCGCGCCCTGTGAAGCCGGAGATAGCTCGGCATCGCTTGCCGGTGCTGTGCCGGCCCAGCTGGGCGGTCCCTGCTGTTGGCTGACCCGCGCGGGGGCTACGTTCGGTAGATCTTCGGGACGGCTAAGCCATTCCTGAAAGGAGTGCAACCCCAACGTTCGCACAGGAGGACGGCATGCGTGAGAGCAGCGTCATTGAATACCAGAGTGCTGGCCATCTGACGCTTCGAGGCGTGTTGCCGAGGGCCAAGGTCGAAGGCGTGCGGACGACGGTAGAAGAACTCGTCCGCGAGGCGACTAGGGCCGTGCTCCCTCTGGACGAGCGGGACACCTATGGGAAGGCCTTCCTGCAAGTCCAGGACTTGAACAGGAAGCGCCCCTCGGTGCGAGAGTTCGTATGGGACCAGGGTCTTGCGCGGATAGCGGCGTCGTTGATGGGGGTGCCGTCGGTGCGCTTCTACTTCGACCAGGCGCTGTTCAAAGAGCCCGGCGGAGGAGCGACCCCCTGGCATCAGGACCACGTTTACTGGCCTCTAGCCACGGAAAAAGCGATCACCGCCTGGATCCCGTTGGTCGACGTGCCGGCCGAGATGGGCACGATGGAGTTCGTGAGAGGGTCGCACCAGAGTCAGCATCGGCACCTGATCAAGATTTCGGACGAGTCCGAGGACCTCTACTCCCGTTTGGTGGCCGATGAACAGCTCCCCGTCGACACGACCGGACCGATGGCGGTGGGTGATGTGAGCTTTCATGCCAGTTGGGAACTTCACAGAGCGTTGGGGAACAGCACCGCCGAGGTCCGCCAAGTGATCGCGGTCATCTACTTTGAGGACGGGGCGGCACTTTACGACCAGATCGAAGGTTCACAGCGCATTGGCTACGACGTCTACTTCAACGATCTGAGGCCGGGCGACGTAGCTGGCAGCGACCTCATGCCCGTCCTCGGCTAATCGTGTTCTCTTTCAAACGTTCCCTCCGGCCAGGAGGGAGGTCCGCGGTTCGCCCAAGCGAATCGCGTTACTCAGCACGTCTCTCCGACCACTCCGAGAGAAGGGGCGGCACCAGCTCCGGCTCGTGAGTACATCGGAGGCATCAAAGCTATGTGAGCGCTGACTTCCGGAGCTTGGATTGAAGACCGACTGCGCGGAGCGTGGGTTTGGTAGGTCTCCGAGAGAACCGCGTTCTGGCTCAAGCGCCGGGGACAGACGTTGTGTGCCAAGACCGGTGGTGATAATCTCACCCCTTCATGGCGTCTGGAGCCGACCGCTCGAGCGTTCGTATAGGGACCAAGTCCCCCCGTTTTGTGCGGGCGCCAGCGTGGGCGCTTGTGCTCGTGTTGCTGTCGCTGGGTCTCCCGGCAACACCTGCGTCCGGGGCGGGGAGCGCTGGCTTGACGCGCGAGACGTCGTTGGCGGTGAAGGTAACCGCTGTCGCCGGCGGCTTGTACCACAGCCTGGCGCTGAGCTCGAAGGGCGTGGTGTTCGCTTGGGGCTGGAACGTAACGGGTCAGCTTTGCAACGGGAACGCAACGGGCAGCGATGTGCCGCTGAGGCTGGGGCTGCTCGGCGGCAGGAAGGTGACCGCGATAGCCGGTGGCTTCGCCCACAGCCTGGCAGTGACCTCGACCGGCGCGGTGTTCAACTGCGGCAAGAACGACGACGGCGAGCTCGGCGACGGGGGCACGACGGACAGCGACGTGCCGGTGAAGGTGAACCTGCCCGCAGGCACGAAGGTGACGGCGGTGGTCGCTGGCGCCGGGCAAAGCCTGGCGGTGACTTCGACAGGCGGGGTGCTCGCCTGGGGCTTAAACCTTTACGGCGCGCTCGGCAACGGCAGCATGGGAGGGTCGAGCGACGTGCCGGTGAACGTGACCCTGCCCGCGGGCACGAAGGTGACCGCTGTCGCCGCTGGTGCCCTCCATAGCCTGGCGGTGACTTCGACCGGCGCGGTGCTCGCCTGGGGCTTCAACACAGACGGCGAGCTCGGTGACGGCACCACGACAAACAGCGATGTGCCGGTGAACGTGAAGTTGCCGGCGGGCACGAAGGTGACCGCAGTAGCCGCCGGCGGCTACTACAGCCTGGCTCTGACGTCGACCGGCGCCGTGTTCGCCTGGGGCTTCAACACAGACGGCGAGCTCGGTGACGGCGGCACGGCGAACAGCGATGTGCCGGTGAGGGCGAAGCTGCCCGCGGGCACGAAGGTGACCGCCGTCGCCGCCGGCGGTCCGCTCTACGGCGTGGGCGCGTACATCGCCGGCCCCGGTCATAGCCTGGCGGTGACATCGGGCGGCAAGGTGTTCGCCTGGGGCTACAACAAAGACGGCGAGCTCGGTGACGACGGCACGGCTAACAGCGATGTGCCGGTGAAGGTAAGGCTTACAGCGGACGCAAAAGTGACCGCCGTCGCCGCCGGCGAACTACAGAGCCTGGCGGTGACCTCGAACGGCGCGGTGCTCGCCTGGGGCGGCAACAACTTCGGCCAGCTCGGTGACGGGAACTACAAAGGGAGCGATGTGCCGGTGCGCGTGAACCTGCCATGAAGCGGCACAGGGCCATGACACCGGGAGCATTAGGGTTCGCGGCGGCGCTGACGGCAACGCTTGGGCTCGCGCAGCCTGCGTTCGCCGCGACTGCGCCAATAACCCAGGCTCAGAGCACTGTTTTCGCCGGCTACAATTTCGCCAACTACATCGCGGTACCGGGGGCTGTGAGCGCGACAATTGTCGTGCCCAGGCTCAACTGCAAGGCAACGCCAGCTGCGGGGAGCTCAATTTACGTCGGCGTCGGCATCCAATCCGTCAACACCTACGCCCGTCTGTACCTAGCTTGCACGCCGCGACGCGTGGCCAGTTACTACCCATCCCTCCTGATTAACGGGAACACCAGGAACATCGTGAACGATGTGGCCCATCCTGGAGACACGATAGAGTTCGCGGTGTCGCAGAGCGTCTCGCAGGTGACGGGCTCGGTAATTGACGTGACGCACAAGTTCATCGCCACCGTCAACGGCACCGGCAGCGGCACGAGCGAGGGCATCCTGGCCGGCGACTTCCCGGTCGCTTCTGGCGCGACATCTGGCGCGGCATCTGGTGTGGCCAACTTTGGAACCCTGATCTTCTCCAGCGCGCTGATCAATGGGTACCCGTTCGGCTCCGCGCAAACTGGGCTCCAGGCCGACAACCTCTACGCAACCTCATCGGGCCCGCTCCAGATCAAGACCACCTACTCCGCAACTAACAAGGAGGAGTTCGCGACAGTCTTCGAGCACTCCTGACAGCGGGATCCCCAGCGGATGTCGCTTTGCGAGCAACAAACCAGCATCGCGACGACCCGTTGAACTCGGGATAGCCCCCACTACCCCGCGGGCGCGCCAGCCCCGGCCAAAAATGCCGCTCGGGGCTCAGGTTGGTCAGCGTAAGCCTCAGGTCGGTCAGCGTAAGCCGAGTACGGCTAGGAGCGCTCCCTCAACTCCCCACATCTCCTCGTGCCTTAAGCGCCTGCCTCGGACCGGTGCCAGACCTCGCTGTCGGCTATCCTCGGAACCGGGTGTGCCGGGAAGCCTGGTCGGCGTCTACTGACCATGCCCGCGCCAACCTCCGCACCGATCCACACCCGCTACCCGTCGGGCTCCAGCACTATCTGCATGTGCCTCGGACCGTCACCCAAACCGGCGCCGGCGCGCGCAGATGCGTGTTGAGATCGCACGATGTCTGAGGGCGCGTCGAGCGGGGACGCCGGGATAGCCCAGGGCCGGGACCGCGCGATATCCCAGGGCCGGGACGGCCGGACAAGGCTGCCGAGCTGGCGATGGGAGGCCCTTCGGACGACTTTCTGGCTCCTACCGACCGTGCTCGTCATCGGAGCGGGCCTCCTGTTCGTGGTGACCCTGGAAATCGACTGGGCCGCTTACCACCACCACCTTCACCTGCCCTTCTGGATTGAATCTGGCAGTGCCGACGCCGCCCGTCAGTTGCTCATCGCGATAGCTGCTGCCGTCATCACGGTGGTGGGTGTGGTGTTCTCCATAACCATCCTGGCTCTGACACTGGCATCCCAGCAGTTCGGGCCTCGAATGATGCGCAATTTCGTCCGCGATGTCGGTAACCAACTGACCCTGGCCACCTTCGTAGCGACGTTCGTTTACTCGGTCTTGGCCCTTGTCGCTATCACCAGCATTTCGGGGCACCCCGATTTCGTGCCACACCTATCGGTTACCGTGGCCGAGGCCCTATTGATTGTCGACCTGGCCGTCCTTATCTACTTCATCCATCACATCGCTAAATCCATCCAGTTACCCGAGGTAATCGCCGGGATCGGCCGTGACCTGGCTCGAGCGATAGACGCCGAGTTCCCCTTACCGGACAGCCACGAGGTCGGCCCGGTGCCCATGGTGCAAGACCGCTCAGTCCCAGAGCTGCTTAAGTTGCTGGACGACCGCGGGGGGACTGTAACCGCCACCACTAATGGTTATCTCCAGTTCGTCGGTTATGGCCAGCTGGTCGCCATCGCTTCGCAATCCGACGCTGTCATCAGGCTGAACCACAGGGCGGGGCACTTCGTCGTGGCCGGGAGCCCCCTGGCGACCGTTTGGCCTCGCGGAGCAGCTGAGCAAGTGCGCCTAGCCTTGGCCAAGGCGCATGTCACCGGGCCCCACCGGACCCTTATGCAGGATCCCGTGTTCGCCATCGACCAGTTGGTCGAGATCGCTATCCGCGCCCTCTCGCCCGCCGTCAACGACACGTTCACCGCCCTTACTTGCATTGACTGGCTCTCGGCGGGCTTGAGCAAGTTGTCCGGCCGCGTCCTGGTAGAGGCGATCTACCGCGATACCTATGGCCGCGTACGGCTCATCGAGGCCAACCCGTCGTACGCGAAGGCGGTGAACCGTGCCTTCGACAAGGTCCGTCAGGCGGCGCGAGGGATGCCTGCTGTGATGATCAGGATGCTCCATGCGTTGGCCACAGTGATGCAACAGACGATCACGCCCGAACAACGGCTCGTCTTGCTCCGTCAGGCGGACATGATCATCGAGGCGGCGCGGGGATCGGTGCCAGATAGCAATGACCTCGGCGATATCGAGGCCCGCTACCAGCGTTTGGTTGACCTGGCCGTCGAACAAGAGGAGCGCGGGATCGTCCCTTAGGCTCACGGGCCGCCCCCAGGCTCGCTGGCCGCCCCCAGGCTCACGGGCCGCTCCCAGGCTCACGGGCCCGCCCCCAGGCTCGCTGGCCGCCCCCTAAGCTCATCTGCCGGCCCGGGCCTCCCAAGCCCCCCGGCCCCCCGGCCAAGCGAGCCTGGCCTACTTCGAGCGTGGCCTGTCGCGTCTAACCGTTTTCGTAATCGGATCCGTCGATGTTCTGTCGCGGCTCCGCGGCGAACATGCCCCGCCAGGGCGATCCCTCGTCGCCGGGCAGGCTCACAGTACGAAAGCGATCGTTGAGTTCGCTGAGCTGCTCTGCTGTGGCTTCTGGACCAAGTCGTCCCATCTCCATGAACAGCTCCTCGTTCCCCGACGGGGAGCAGGCAAACAGCATCCTGCCCCCGGTCGCTGTGGTGAAGGCATGAAAGCTGCCTTTGGGCACAACCACCAACGCCCTTGGCCCGACCGAGAACTCGCTGTCACCGACCCGAAAATCGTATTCGCCGTCGAGAATGTAGGCGATCTTCATGAAGTCGAGATGAGCGTGCGGGCGGTTCTCGGGGATCACTCCATGGGTAAAGACAAACACGCCCATTGCGTTGTCAACCTCAGATCCTCGGACCAGGACTTCGGGCCGGTTGGGACCGCCCAGGTCAATAGTCTGGCCGCCTCCCGGTCCAACAGCCCATCCGTCCAAGCCCCACTCGCACACCTCAGGAGAGCGGACGGGCGATCGTCTGCAGTCGCAAGTAGTCCATAAATGTCTCAGGGCTGTTGACGCCGCCCCCGTAGCCGCTCAGGTTTACGCCGCCGTACGGAAGGCCGTACGCGAAGACGTTGTGCGCGTTGATCCAGCTGTTGCCAGCCACGAGGCGCTCGGCGACGCGCTCGGCCCGCTTCAAGTCGGCGCTCCAGACGCTGTTGGCCAACCCGTATGGGGAACTATTGACCGTTTGCACAACTTCGTTCTCGTCTCGGAACGGGATCACGTAGGCCACGGGGCCGAATATCTCTTCGCGAGCGCAAATATTGGCCGGGTCCCCGGTGAGGAGGGCGGGCGACACGAAGTACCCGTCCTCGTGCCCTTTGGGCCTCAGCTCGGCCCCTTCGAGCAGCGCTGTGGCGCCGGAGGCCAGACCCTTGTCGAGATAGCCGAGGACACGACGACGCTGGCCGGCGCTCACCAACGGCCCCATGGTTGTGGCGGGATCCGAGCCGGCGCCAATTGTGACCTCTCCCAACACTTCCTTGGCTTCTGAGACCAACTGGTCAAGCACGTCTTCATGGACCATCCAGCGGGTAGCGGTACAGCACACCTGGCCCGAATTGCCGGTTATGGCGTTGGCAAGCTGGCGGGCGGTGTCGCAGACGTCGACGTCGTTGAAGACGACCGCAGCGCCCTTGCCCCCGAGCTCCAACTTGCAGGGCACCAAATTGCGAGCGGCGTGCGAGGCCACCTCCCGGCCGACCTCGGGCGAACCCGTAAACGACATGCGACGGATGCCCGTATGGCGGGCGAGCGCCGCGCCAGCGGTCTCTCCCAACCCGGGCACGACATTTATGACGCCCGCCGGTATGCCCACTTGCTCCGCCAGATGACAGGCGTAGAGGGTGCTGAGGGGGGTCAGTTCCGCAGGCTTGACCACGACGGTGTTCCCCGCCGCCAGGGCTGGGGCCACGCCCCACGCGTAGAGGAGGAACGGGAAGTTCCAGGGGAAGATAAACCCGCAGGGACCATAGGGCAGCTGCACCTGACGGGCTTCCATATGGGCCACTGGGAGCGGCGCGGACCGGCGCATATGCACAGAAAGGTCGGCGAAGTACCGGAAGGCCTGGACCGCAAAGGGTATGTCGAAGCCGATGGCACCTGTTACCGGCTTGCCCACGTCGAGCGACTCGAGGCTGGCCAGCAGCTCGAGGTTGTCCTCGATGGCGTCCGCGTAGCGATGGAGGAGGCTCGCCCGGTCGGCGGGAGGCAAGGCGGACCAATCCGGGAGCGCCCGGTTGGCCGCGGTTACGGCATCGTCGATGTCGGCGCTCAGGCCGGAGGCCACCTCAGCCAGCAAGGTCCCGTCGGCGGGATCCTGGACCTCGAGGACGGCGCCTCCGTGCCCAGCCGTCCAGACGCCGCCGATGTAAAGCGGGACTGGCCCCTGTCCCAGGAACTTCTCTATCTCTGTCCGGGCTGTGCTTGTGACCATCGCAGATCTCCTTCACGGATGATTCATTTCCATTTGTATAAGGTTGGTTTCCCCAGTCGGATCATGGCAAGGCGGTAAATTGTGCGGTCACGCCCTTTGCCGGCGCCCGGCGGCGATTTCGGCCACGTTGGCCGCCGATCCCGCCGCGATCAACCCGGCATCGGAACATACATTCACGACTTGGAACCCCCGCCCCGCCCAGTAGAGCGCTTCGTCAGGACCATCGGCATGGAAACCGGCGACACGACCAGAACGCTTGCAGGCGTCGAGGACCCGCTGGGCCAACTCGGAGAGCAACGTGTTCTTCGATGTCGGCAATGGCGGCCCGGCGTGGGACACCGAAAGATCGTTCGGCCCGACGTAGGCGCCATCGACGCCTGGGACCGAGAGGATCTCGTCGACGTGGTCCAAACCCGAGCGAGTCTCGATCATGACGAAGCAGAAGACGTGCGCATTGGCTTTGGCCGGTGAGTAATCGTCGAGCAACAGCCTGGCGCGGACGGGCGCCCAACTGCGCTCGCCTTCGGGCGGGTACCGCAGGGCTCGTACGATGTCGGCCGCCTCCTCTGCGGTATCGACCATCGGGACGATAACGCCCTGAGCGCCGTAGTCGACGGCCTGCATCGCCACCGTAAAGTTCGTCTTCCACGGGATCCTGACGAACGCCGGGACGTCCTGGGCGTTGATCACCTGGAGCAATGGCATAAGCGACTCCACCGAGCCGACCTGGCCGTGCTGCATATCGACGCACATCCAGCCGTACCCCGAGCGGGCCAGCAGCTCGGTCGCGTACGGCGCCGGCATAAGCGACCAGGCCCCGAACGCGACACCCTCTGCCTCGATCACGTCTCGCAGGCTCTTCACCGACGCCGCCCCCTTAATGTCGTCGGACCGGACACTACCCCATTCCTACTGAGGGCGAGATCAGCATGGAGCGAGCGTGGTTGCCTCACTACGTTCCCCGTTCTTGTCGGCGGGGACGGTCGGGGTACGCCATCTCGCCGATCGATCAGTGGAGTCGGCCGCTAGACCTCGAGGAGGTAGCGCTGGGCTGCGCTCAGCCTCTCGTAGGTCACAGGTAAGAGGTAATTGCGAAATATTGTCTGCTGTTGCTTATCGCGGCGGACGTATGCGGAATGAAGGGCACGGCGAGGCTTGTCGGTGCGGTTTTGCGTGCCTCCGTGCCACAAGTGGCTGTTGAAGACGACGGCCGTACCAGCCGAGCCGAGAAGCAGGATCTCATCAGGATGGGGCTGGCGTGGGTCTGCCATGTCATCTTGCGGCAGCCGTCCCCAACGATGGGACCCCGGTATGACACGTGTGGCACCGTTTTCCGTGGTGAAGTCGTCGAGCATCCAGATCGAGTTGCAGATCTGGTAGTCCCCTGGGGCTACGGCGGAGCCCCAGTCGACGTGCAGGGACTGGTGACCCTGCGAAGGGAGCGCCGCCCGTCCGTTCAGAGAGAACACTTTGAACTCCTGCCAGCCAAGGACGTGCGAGACAGCTGCCAGTTGCCTGGGGTTGTCCCAGCACAGGTCGAAGGCGGGGTCTTTGTCGACCAGGTCGGCCAGACGGTCCGTCCCCTGCTCCTGGTGTGCCTCCAACCCGGCCCGGTCGCCCTCTTCGCTGACTAGTTCGTCGAAGCGCCGAGCCAGGGTCGCCACCTGCTCGCCGTCCAGGACGCCCCGCAGTGTTAGGTAACCCTGTTCATCGAGCATTTCCCTCTCGGGTTGCGTCAGCAACGAAGGGCTCACCCCGAGTGCAGACAAAGCCCCCCTGATGTCGCTGACGAGACGTGCCTCCATCCGACCCCGGACTTCCTCGTGCGAGTCGCCCATCTCAAGAAGTCTTCTTAGTGTAGATCGGCACGGTCCGTTGCCGTCTCTTTCCCTTGCGGTCTCGGCAGTCGAAAGCGCAGCCCCCGTGAAACAACGACGGACCTGCACGCCGGATGGGATCTCGCTCCACTGTGAGTGCTGACCACGTCACCAGCGCATGCTCAGTGGAGGCCACGACCCTGGTCCTTGACGGCTCTTCACGCCCCGGCTCTCTGTCCCCCTACCGCGTACAAACGCCGAGCCCCGGGAATTCCTTTGAGGTAATGCTCGCCTAGATCATCGAACTCGAGCCCCGAACCTGCGACCAGATCCGTAACAGTGCGTGAGACAAGGACTTGGCCCGGCTCTGCGAGCGCCTGCACCCTGGCGGCGATGTGCACCGCGATCCCCCCCACGTCGTCGCCGCGCTGCTCGATCTCGCCCGTGTGAATGCCCGCGCGAAGTGCGATCCCGAGTCCCGCCAGAGCATCGCGCAAGGCACTTGCACAGCGGACCGATCTGGCAGGGCCGTCAAAAATGGCGAGCGCCCCGTCGCCAGTTGATTTGACGACGCGCCCTCGGTACTTTTCTACGTAGGACCTTGTCAGCTTGTCATGGCTGTCGAGCAGCTCGCGCCATCGCCTGTCGCCAAGGGCCGACGCCATCTTCGTGGAGCCGACAATGTCAGTAAAGAGCACCGAAGCAAGAACCCGATCAAATTCAGCGGTGCCCTGCACTCCACCTGTCAAGAACTCTTCGACCAGGTCCAGGAGCGCTTGAGCGTCGCCGACCCAGGGGATGTGGTCCTCACCAGCGAGCTCGATGAAGCGAGCACCCGGGATGCGAGCTGCGATCCATCGGCCTTCCTCGATGTTGGCATCGCGATCCCCAATTCGGTGCATGACCATGGTCGGGACGGAGATTGTGGGTAAGACGCTGCGGATATCGATATTGGTGTTCATCCGGAATAGCGCCGCAGCGGCCCCGGGAGATGCACTCTGCCGGAAGTAGCTTGCCAGTCGGGCCTTGAACGGCTCATCGTCGGCGCAGCTTGGCACCAGGTCGATGAGCCAGCTAGTCCCACCCCAGTCAGCTTCGACTTGTTCAATTGCCCGGGCTCGTTCCTCGGTGGTCGGCGCCCATGGGTAGTCTTCGCTCCGTACTCGCTTTGCAAAAATGCCGGCAGTGACGAGAGCGCGCGTTCGTTCCGGGTAGGTGGCAGCGAACATGACGGCGACGTTGCCGCCCTCAGAGTGACTGAATAGCGCTGCCTCGTCCGAACCCACGGCGTCGAGGACGGCCGTCAGGTCGTCCACGCGCTCCTCGAGGGACGGTAACTCACCCGTCGGCACGCGATCGGACATCCCCGTGCCACGCTTGTCGAAAAGGATCAACCGGGAGAAGGAAGCCAATCGCTCCAGGAACAGAGCGAAGAGCGGCTCTTCCCAGGACAGCTCCACATTGGAGACGAACCCGGGGACATACACGAGGTCGAAAGGTCCATCGCCAACGACCTGGTACGCGATGTTGAGACCGTCTGCCCGCACGTACCGGGTCTTTGGCGGCTGCACAGTTAGATACTGCCTTGCCGGGCACCCTCACCGCGGCCCGACGACGAGGTCCATCGTCGTACCGAGCTGTACCGGAGCATCGGATTCTGGCGGGGAGCTGACCCTGCCAAGGCATCACCAAGAGCGAGACGAAGGCGCTTCAAGCTTTAGGTGTGAGCCAAAAATCAAAAAGCACCTTCGTCGTCACCGACCCTAGCGAGATCGTCCGGGCATT
>DATKHZ010000616.1:0-2437 GCA_035509995.1 Acidimicrobiales bacterium
AAACTGACATTCGCCTACCATTGTCGATACAGCCCGCAAAAGCAGGCGGGTCGCCGCAGTGCGCCAACACCACGGCGACCCTAGACCACCCCATCCATCAAGCTGGAGGGATGACCATGAGGTCAATCATCAACCCCCGCGACTTCGTCCTGCACCCCGTCCCCGTCAACGGCCCACAGGACCGCATAGACCGGCTCGCCTCAACCTCCGCCGAACAGATGGCGTCAGCCCTGGCATTCCTGATCGGATTCGCCCCGGAGACCTTCGACGCGGTCCTCGACGCCGCCGAACCCTGCTCCGACGACCTGATCGGCCCCGACGAGGCCGAGCCCATCTGCGCCCAGTGCGACTCCCCCATCGGCATCTTCCTCAGCCACGGCCTTACGTGGCAGCACTACCGAGGCGACGGCATCACGGCCGGCGAACAGGAGGTCTTCTCCCCCGGCCATGACCCAGTGGTCTCCTGGCGCCTCATCGAAGACGGCCTGATCCTCAGCTAATCCACTCACCCCAACACACCCCATTTGGTGCCCCGCCAGCATTCTGTCGGGGCACCAGTGGCATGTGTGAAATTAATTGATATGCAATGGGCCGAGTAATCGAATCGTAAGAGTTGCCAATACAGAATCGGCGGAAATGAGCGGCGCGTGCAACCTAACGTGACGTACAAATCCGGAGATTGATCGGGTGGTGCTCATGAGCGATTCAATCACTGCCACAACCGAGTACAACGAGCTACTCGATTGCATCAAGCAGACGCTCGCGACCGGGCAGCTACGCGCCGCCCGTGCTGTCAACAACCTTCTAGTTGAGACCTACTGGCAGATCGGCAGGGAGATCGTCACGCGACAGCGCGAGCAGGGCTGGGGCGCCCGGGTGATCGAGCGCCTGTCCGCAGACCTGCGAACAGCCCAACCTGACGTGCGCGGACTGTCTGTCCGCAACCTGCGCTACATGGCGGCACTCGCGACCCGGTGGCCAACTGAAATTGTGCAATGCGGCGTTGCACAATTGCCGTGGAGCTTGGTAGCAACCCTGCTCGACAGTTGCCCGGACCGGGAGACCTCAGAGTTCTATGCCAAGCGTGCAGCTCAGGAGGGATGGACCCGAGGCGTGCTCCAGGCGATGATCGCCAGCCGACTGCACGAGCGGAGCCAGCCTGCGCTCACGACCTTCGACCACTCGGTCACCGATGCCGACCGGGAAGCAGTACGGGAGATCGTCAAGGACCCGTACATCCTCGACTTCCTCGCCGCGGACCCGGTACGGGAGCGCGACCTTTCCAAGGCCCTGACCGACAACCTAGCTAGGTTCCTGCGCGAGCTAGGGACCGGGTTCGCGTTCGTCGGTGCCGAGGTCCCCATCCAGTCCGGAGAGCGCGAGTTCTTCCTCGACCTGCTCTTCTACCACTGCAAGCTGCACAGGTACGTGGTGATCGAACTGAAGCTAGGCCGGTTCGAACCGGAGTACGTAGGCAAGCTCAACTTCTACGTCCAACTCGTCGACGACCACCTACGCGACCAAGCTGTCGACGACCCCACCCTGGGCATGCTCCTGGTCGTCGGCCGCGACGACGTCACAGTAGAGCTCGCCCTCCGCGGCCTCACCACCCCACTGGCCGTCACCGAATGGCGCCGCCTCCCCACCAAGGTCCGCCAGGCCCTCCCCACCGCCGAAGTCCTAACCGCCACCATGACCCGCACCGTCCGCGAACTCGAATCGACTACCGCGGCAGCCTTATACAGGACAGCCACTGGTCCCTTCCTGCCGCAAGGCGCGTCCTGTCCGCAAGGAAACAGGATGTGCGGTCCGCAAACGCCGACCTGAAGAACTCCTCGCCGTTCGAGTGCACCCTGGCATCAACCGTGAGGAGCCTCATGCCGCCCCCGCGTAGGAGCGGTTCGCCGCGGCCTTCTCAGGCGCCCGCAGGATCTCTCGTCAGAGTGCACCTGGCACAGCGAGGACCGAGGCGGGAGAGGCGAGACCACCACACGTTCGGGGCCTCATTGACTTTGATCCTTGGTCCTTCCGACGTGGCGGCGGGGCCGTGCGGAGGCTGGCCCGGCCGCTTAGCTGGGCGGGCCGTCTTTCCGGGCGCGCAGGCCGTCGAGCATCAGCCCGAGCAGCCGGTCCGTCTCGTCCGGCGTACGCTCGGTGGCTATCACGATGCCGTGTACCAGGCGAAGCACGTCGATCGGCTTGATGTCGTCGCGCAGCATGCCCGCTTGTTGCGCCCGCGTCATCAGCCGCTCCGCGGCGTCGTTCATAGCGCCCCAGCAGCTGGTGATCAGCTGGGAGTCCTTACCGAGGGAGTCGACGAGCGCGCGGGACAGGCCGCGCTTGGTGGTCAGGTAGGCGACCATCGCCCGCAGCCAGCCGGCCAGGGCCTGATCGGGCGTGGTGCTTGTCATGTACTCGTCCGCCGCCGCGCAGACCG
>DATKHZ010000617.1:0-5835 GCA_035509995.1 Acidimicrobiales bacterium
CCGTACAGCCCCGATTGCCACCCTCTGGTCGACCCCGGCTTCGCCGGCAAGTGCGTCGTGGCAACCGGCGCTCTCGGGACGGTCGCCGGCATCGTAGAAGAGGAGACCGCCACCGGGCACAGCCCCAGCGGGAGCCCCCACTCTGCGGGCAACACCGGGATGCAGGAACGAGACCTCGTCTGGCATCGTCAGGGGGCTCGCTGGGTGCTCGCCCTGCGGCGTCTCTTCCCGGCGAACACGGGCTTGCCGTCGCTCCTGTGGGCCGACGATGTCGCCAGGAACGGCGATTTCGACCTCGTGTTCGTTACGCCCACCGACCGCGCAGGCTTCGGCAACGAGCTCGACCTCGTGGCGGGGAACGCCCGCGTCAGCCTCTACCGGTACCTCGGCCAGGGCTTCGCCGTGGTGCCAACCGCGGGAGGAATAGTGACCTACGTACCGGGCTGGACAGAGGAAAACGGGCCGTTCAGCGCGTATGACCAGGTCCTCATAGGCGACTCGGGGGGCTCTTGGCGGGTTTACTCCGAGCAGTACGTCCCCCTTGCGGCCGCGCTCGACCAGCACCGGGGGGCATTTTGGGACAGGCGGGCGGTCCCGGCCTCATAGCCTCCGGAACCTGGCGCACTACCTGGAGCGACGCGACGGTGAGTCAGCCGGGCCGAGAGCGCCGGCGCCCGGCGGGCCCTCTCCCTCAGCTCCGTGCTGCGACGCGGCGGCCGCCACGGCGAGGCGGTCGACAAGGTCGTTGAAAGGGTCGGAGCTGTGCCCTTTCACCCATCTGAACTGCAAGCGACCAGGCGCCTCGCGGTAAAGGTCGACCAGGGGTTCCCATAAGTCCCGGTTGGCTACCGGCTGGCGAGCCGAGCCGGTCCAACCCTTTGCGACCCACTTCTCCCACCAACGGTCCCGAAAACAATTGACGACATACGTGCTGTCGCTCACTATCTCCAGCAGGCCCGGCAACGAGCGAGCGGCGTCGAGCGCCGCCGAGATCTCCATGCGCTGGTTGGTGGTGCGAGCGACGGCGCCGCTGCGCCAGCGCCCGCCAGGCACAGCCCAAGCCCAGCCCCCGGGCCCAGGGTTGCCCACGCAAGCACCGTCTGTATAGACCTGCGTTCTTGGCTCGCGCTCCTGGGGGCCCCCCGGTTCGACTTGTGTCATGACACAAGCATGCCCCGGGCGCCGGGTGTCCTCGCGGAGCGGAAGTAAGCTCTCCAGAACAGGCAGCTCAGAACCGGTCCCATGACCAGAGGCACGGCTGGTCGGGCGTCCTACTACCTCTCATGGCGAATTAGGCGCGACGATGGAAGACGTGATCTTCGACGGCATCTCCCACCAGATACCTGACATCGACCCGACCGAGACCGAGGAGTGGGTCGATTCGTTTGACGCGGTCCTCGACGTCCATGGCAAGGCGAGAGCGCGTTTTCTGTTGATGAAGCTCCTCGAGCGGGCAAAGGAAAGCCAGGTCGGGTTCCCCGCCACGGTTTCGACACCGTACGTCAACACCATCCCGCCAGACCAGGAACCCTCCTTCCCGGGCGATGAGGACACCGAGCGCAAGATCCGCGCCTACATTCGCTGGAACGCGGCGGTGATGGTGGTGAGGGCAAACCACATCGCCGACGGGATCGGCGGCCACCTCGCAACATTCGCTTCGTCGGCGTCCCTTTACGAAGTGGGCTACAACCATTTCTTCAGGGGGAAGGACGGAAAGAACCGTGGCGACCAGGTGTTCTTTCAAGGTCATGCTGCCCCCGGCATTTATGCGCGCGCCTTTCTCGAAGGCCGTCTGAGCGAGGGCCAGCTCGAGCATTTCCGCATGGAGCTCGCCGGAGCTGCCGCTGGGTGCGGCGGCCTGTCGTCCTACCCACACCCCCGCCTCATGCCTGAGTTCTGGGAGTTCCCCACCGTCTCGATGGGCATCGGGCCGCTCAATGCCATTTACCAGGCTCATTTCAACAAGTACCTGCACAACCGCGGAATGGCCGACACGAGCGGCTCGCGCGTGTGGTGCTTCGTGGGCGACGGCGAGTGCGACGAACCCGAGACGCTTGGAGCGTTGAGCTTGGCCGGGCGCGAGCAGCTCGACAACCTCGTCTTCGTCGTCAACGCCAACCTGCAGCGCCTGGACGGCCCTGTGCGCGGCAACGGCAAGATCATCCAGGAGCTGGAGGCCGTCTTCCGGGGCGCCGGCTGGAACGTGATCAAGGTCATATGGGGCTCTCGCTGGGACGAGCTGCTCGCACGCGACGTGGATGGGCTGCTGCTCAACAAGATGAACACCACTGTTGACGGCGAGTTCCAGAAGCTGGCGACCGAAGACGGAAGCTACATCCGCGAGCATTTCTTCGGCCCGGACCCACGCCTCAAGAAGCTTGTCGAGCACCTCAGCGACGAGGACCTGCGGACGCTCCCTCGTGGCGGCCACGACTACCGCAAGCTCTACGCGGCCTACAAAGCAGCCACCGAGACCACCGGCCAACCGACCGTCATAATCGCGAAGACCATAAAAGGGTGGGCCCTCGGGCCCTCCATCGAGGCCCGCAATTCGACCCATCAGATAAAAAAAATGAACGCTGCTGAGCTGAAAGCGCTCCGGGACCGCCTGCACCTCCAAGCCGAGATCGGCGACGACGCGCTAGAGGCTGGTGAACCTCCTTTTTACAGGCCTCCGCAGGACAGCCGCGAGTTCAAGTACATGATGGAGCGGCGCAAGGTGCTGGACGGCTTCCTGCCCGAGCGCGTGGTGCGTTACGAAAGCCTGCCTGCGCCTGACGACGCTGCTTTCGTCGAGTTCGACAAGGGGTCGGGCAACCGGGAAGTGTCGACGACGATGGCTTTCGCCGTAATGCTGCGGGGCCTGCTCCGCGACAAGGCGATCGGCCGGCGAGTCGTACCGATTATCCCCGACGAAGCAAGAACTTTCGGGATGGACGCTCTCTTCAAGGACTTCAAGATCTTTGCGCCTCTGGGGCAGCTGTACGAACCGGTCGACTCCAAGCTCATGCTTACCTACTCGGAGGCAAAGGACGGGCAGATCCTCGAAGAGGGCATAACTGAGGCCGGCGGTCTGGCGGATTTCACCGCAGCAGGGACCGCGTACGCGACATTCGGCCAGCCGATGGTGCCATTTTTCATCTTCTATTCGATGTTCGGCTACCAGCGCGTTGGCGACATGATCTGGGCAGCGGCAGACATGCGAGCGCGTGGCTTTTTGGTGGGCGCCACCGCCGGGCGGACGACGTTGACCGGCGAAGGCCTCCAGCACGACGACGGCCAATCGCACCTGTTGTTTTCGGTAGTCCCCAACGTCCAGGCCTATGACCCGGCGTTCGCCTACGAAACATCAACGATCGTGCGCGACGGAATCGCCCGGATGTACGGCGAAGGCGGCGGCGAGGACATCTTCTACTACATCACCCTTTACAACGAGAACTACACGATGCCGCCCAAGCCCGAGGGGGTGGACGAGGGCATCCTGCGAGGGCTCTACCGCTTCGCTGGAGCGCCTGAGGGGCCCACCCGGCGAGCCACGGTCCTTTTCTCCGGGTCGGCGAGCCAGGCCGCACTGGAAGCACAGCAGCTCCTAGCCGAAAACCACGACGTGGGTGCTGAACTGTGGAGCGCCACGAGCTACAAAGCCCTGCGGGAGGAGGCCCTGGAGGTAGAGCGCTACAACCGCCTCCATCCTTCGGAGCCGCCGCGGGCCCCATATGTCAGCGAGGCCCTCTCGAACGCGGAGGGGCCAATCATCGCTGTCACCGACTACATGAAGGCGGTGCCCGACCAAATAGCCCGCTGGGCACCGGGCCCGTTCATCACTCTGGGCACGGACGGCTTTGGCCGCAGCGACTCACGGCCGGCTTTGCGCCGCCACTTCGAGACCGACGCCGCCCATATCGTGGTCGCCGCGTTGGACGGGCTGCGCCAGGCCGGCGAGGGCAAGGCGGAGGAAGTCGAAGACGCGATCCGCCGCTACGGCATCGACCCTGACTACCCGGGCGCGGCCACCTCCTGAGGCCGGGCAACTGACTGAGGCCGGGCAATTGACTGAGGCCGGGCAACTGACTGAGGCCGGGCAACTGACTGAGGCCGGGCAACCGGTCGAACCAGCGGCTGGTACCGAATTGGCCGCCGCAACTCTCACGTCCGGGGGCCGCTAGCTCTCCGGCCGCGTAAGCTGCTCGAATGGCTCTCTACCTAAGCGGGGACCCAGAGGCGGACGCATTGCTCTCCGAGGACCCACTCGCGTTGCTCATAGGCATGGTCCTCGACCAACAGGTCCCCTTGGAGCGAGCCTTCAGCTCCCCGAGGGACCTGCGGGACCGGCTCGGCGGCCAACTCGACGCCGGCGCGATCGCAGCGATGGATCCCTCCGAGCTCGCAGAGATTTTCTCGCAGAGGCCGGCGCTACACAGGTTCCCGGCCTCCAATGCCGGCCGTGTCCAACAGCTCTGCCAGATCATCGTCGATGACTATGGCGGGGACGCCGCCCGTGTCTGGGAGGGCGCCTCCGACGGGGCCGACCTGCTCCGGCGTGTGCGCGCCTTACCTGGCTTCGGTGAGCAGAAAGCCAAGATTTTCGTGGCGCTGCTGGGCAAGCAGCTCGGTGTGCGCCCATCAGGGTGGCAGGAGGTCAGCAAACCCTTTGGCGACAAAGGGACTCACTACTCGGTCGCGGACATTGCCAGCAAGGAGACGCTGCTCCGAGTTCGTGCCCACAAAGCTCAGATGAAGGCGGCGGCCAAGGCGAAGGCACTAGGCGCCTAGGCACCGAGCGCCCGGCTCCGAGCTCCGAGGTGGCCGCCGGGAGCCCTGGGGCGCCCGCAGCGGCAGACCCGAGGTGGCCGCCGAGCCCCTCAGGGGCCTGCAGCGGCAGACCCGAGGTGACGGTCGAACCACCCCAGCAGGAGCGCTATGGCTCGCGGGTCGTGCAGGAGCATGTGGCCGGCGCCGACGAGGACCCGCAGCTCGGCTGTAGGTCGGGCCGCGTCAGCCAGCTCCCGGGCGTCGGTGATCGGCACGATGTCGTCGTTCGCGCCATGCACGATCAACAAGGGCCGCGGGGGCACCTTGGTCACGAGCTCGGTCGGGCGGACTGCGCGCCATTCCCGCGCCCAGGCCCCCACGTCGGGCGGGTAGCCCCTGGTACGGATGACCCCGGCCGCCCTGGCCTGAGCTACGAACTTGCGCGGGTCACCGCCTCGCTCGAGGAACTCGGCCGGAGGAGCGAAGGCGGCTACGCCGCCAATCGAAGGATCCTCTCCCGCGGCGCAGATTGACAGGGTGGCTCCTGCTGCGAAACCGACGAGCCAGATCGTCTCGATGCCCGGGACAGCTCGCAAGGTCTCGATCGCCGTCACCAGGTCGGCCCGCCACCCTCCGAGCGAAAAGTCGCCCCCCGAAGCCCCCGTGCCGCGAAAGTCAAATGTCAAGACGGCAGCGCCCGTCTCGGCAGCCAGGCGTGCGGCCAGTTGGGGGTACCCATAGCTCGGCGTGCCCGCCCTTTGCTGCGGTTCGGGGAAACCGTGGGACAGAACTACCCCGTCGCGCCCGGAACCGGATGCCGCCGAGAAACTGGGCCTGGCCAAGTAAGCGCTCAACGTTGGCCCGTCGGGCTGCGCCAGGCTCAAGGCCTCCCCCGCTGCCCGGCCACCACCCCAACCGTTGGCGCCCTTGGGAGCACCAGGACCGGCCGCCCCGCTCGTGCTGGCAGGCTCCTCTTTTGGCATCCCGCCAGGCTATAGGACCACGGTAGGCGAGCCACCACCGACAGTAAAACACCGGGGAACGCGCACTTTGGCGTCCCCCGGTGTTGACTAACTGGAAAGG
>DATKHZ010000618.1:0-11617 GCA_035509995.1 Acidimicrobiales bacterium
ACCGCCCCGTGCATCGCGCAACATGAGCGTGCGGGCCCGTTTCTCCTCCACGAACCAAGTATGCACCGGGACCGCCAGAGGTTCCTTGTCTCCCGAAAAGCTCTTGGCCCCCTTTTCCGAAGCGGCGAAGGGTTGCTCAACCGGTCGGGAATATCCCGGGTCCGGCACATCGGGCTCGCCGGCATCACCGCTCGTTGTGGCCGGGATTTTCGCCTTGCTCCAGTGTTTCTCGGTGTTGTTCAGTGGTTCTCGGTGTAGATGAGTGGGAAATTTGGCCTTGTGGAACGCCGAGAAAGGTCGAACCGCACCGAGAAGGGCGATCGACGCCGAGGTGCACCAACGATATTGGTTATTGCCCTTTCCCTGGCCGCCCGGCGGCCCTCGCCAAGCATGTCGGCACCGGGTCGAGGCCGACTGCCGACTCGATGAGGGGGTGGCTCACTCGGTTCGTAGCAGAAGGGCGGTCAGGGTGCGGGCGGCCATTCGGCCAGGGACCGCCGCCACGATGTTGGCCAGCAAGACAGCCCCAACTGCGACAAAGACGACCTGGAGCACCGGCACAGTGGGGTCCGGGACGGCAAAGATCGCGCGGGCGAACAGGTCCCAAAGCCAGCGCCCAAGCGCGATCCCGACCGGGACGCCAACGACGACCCCGACCCCGGCCGCGACCGATGCCTGCCAAGCCACGGTGGCGGCAAGCTGTCGTCGGGTGAAGCCCAAGGTTTTTAGCAGGGCCAGGTCCCTGCGCCGCCGGCGGACCGAGGCCACCAGGGTGAGCCCGAGCGCCACGCCTGCGCCCCCCGCCAGGCCGGAGGCGAGGATGACCGGCGTAGCGCCAGTCGAGCTGTAGTTGACGATCTCGGCCGGCTGCTGGACCGCTAATGCTTGGTACGTACTCCCGCTTTGGCTGGGGTCGGCGGCCATGATCCGGGTGGCCGCGTTGGCGATGCCCTGGACCGACGCCAGGCCGGCGGCTCGGGCCACCCCGCCGCGCAGCCGCACGGCGATCATATTCGGGCCGTTTTCGTTGGGATCCGGGCTTGTCAAGGCCTTTTGAAAAGCGGGCGGCTCGATATCGACCGGGACCAGTGCTCCCGTGCCCATCGAGGTGTGGAGGGTCCCGCTGCTGCCGACTGCGGGCAGGGTGGCCGTCCCCGCAACCACGAGCTTCGTCGGCGGGACGTAAACCGGGAAGTCCTTCGGGGTCCCGTACGTTACCGTGACGGTTTCACCTACCCGCTTGTGCAGCTCCGCCAGGGTGGCAGCCCCGAGGACAATTTGGTTGTTGGCTTCCAAGCGGTGCCCCGACAAGATCGGAGGGGTAACGGCAGCACCCGCAGTGCCAAGGAGGATGGGCACGGTTTGGTGGTCGATCTGGGCGTTGGCGAAGTCGAACCCCGTCCATGAGGCCACGTCCGGGTCGTGGCCAAGGAGTGCTTCCGCTTTTGGCGGGATGCTGCCACCGCCGATCGCTTCGATGGCGTAGCTCCAGTTCCACCCGTAGAGGGCTGGATGGGTCACCAGGGTGCGTAGCCCACTGCCGAACGTAAGCGTCGCCACCACAACTCCCACTGCGAGCACGGAGCCCAAGAGGGCCGACCGCACCGGCACTGCGGTCCTCCCGTGCCCGCGCTCGAGGGCAAAACGGATACCGGTGACGGCTGGGGACGGCAGCCCGCAAGCTGCCGCAGCCCCCGCCAGGCTGGACACCGGTGAGCGGGCCAGCTTTCGGCGACGGTCGGCCCGGTGCGGGACTGATCGGTAGGCGAGCAGCACCGATAGCGCACCGAGGCCCATCACCAGCACGAGCAGGCCGGTACCGAGCACCGTCCCGTCGAAGGCAATCCCCGGGGACGGGTCGAGCGGGCGGGCCGGGCCGATCGGCGCCAGGGGAGACAACGCCACCGCTACCACGAGGGCAACGACTGAACCAAGGACGACAGCGACGAGCATACCGACCAGCCCGTCCGCCATGGTCATTGCCGGGCTTGCACCGAGGGCACGCAGTACGTCCAGGTCCTCACCGTCGGCTCCCAGCCGCCGGCCGATAGCTTGACCGGCGATAAGAAGGGCGGCTACACCGGCGATCGCCCCGAACACTGCCAACGCGATCGACTCCGGCTTAGTAGCGCGCTCCACCTGGCCCTCGACGACCGACGTGACGTGGAAGTTGTAGGTGTCGCCTGACGGGAGGAGGTGGATGATCTCCTGCTCCACGGCGGCTACGTCGGCGCTGCCGTGGTCGAGCACGAGCCCGTAATAAGGGTAGAGCGCGCTTCGGGGCACTCGAGCGGTCAACGCCGGGGTGAACAGCACGTACGTCGGGGAACGGTCGACGTCGTCACTGACAACCTGGCTGGCGAAGACCACGTTCCCGACCAGCTTCGCCGAGACCCGAAAGTACGGTTTGTACCCAGCGAACCCCGCTGACGTCGCCTGCTGGAACGTGAAGGCACCGAACCGGACAACCTCGCCCAGGTGCCAACCGAGCAGGTGTGCCGCCTCGGCAGTCGCAACGAACTCGTCGACGTTCTTGGGGTCTGCCATTCGCCCCTCCGACACGGTGACGCGGTCCTGGTCGAAGTACATGTCGTTGACGCTGGCAATCGGTACCACGGCGTTGTCCTGGAACGCTTGAGGCGGGTCGGGCGTCCCGTCCCGGTGCACGGGAGCAACCAACACGTTCAGATAGGCGGCCACGTGTTGCACGTCGGGAAGCTGGCCGAGCTCTCGCAAATGGGCTCGTTGTTGGGCCGGAGAAACAGCATTGAGGGCATAGCTGCCCACGTTGCCGATCTGGACATCCAGATCGGAGGCGTCCGTGGTGGCGAGGGCGGTGGGAAAGGCGGACTGCGTGCGTCGAGCCGCTCCCACGGCACCCATGGCCAAACCTCCCACCAGCCCGACGAGGAGGACCACGGTCAGATAGCCACCCCAGCGACGGTGGAGCGTGGCCCCGAACCGGTACCAGGCGACGCGGAGGGCTTCCCTGTTCACCATGTTGCACCGATCAGTTCTAGCCCCCCCTCAGGTCGACCTGCGATGGCTGCCGGTCTCGGCCGTACCCATATTTTGGCCTTTAGGCCCGTCCCCGGCCAAGGAGGCCAGCCGGTGAAACCGCCTCGTGCCAGCACCAGCGCTCGATCAGGTCGACGAAAACCCACCGTCCACAAAGATGGCCTGACCGGTCACGTATGCCGAGGCGGCGCTCGCCAAGAAGACCGCCACGCCGCGGAAGTCTTCCACCTTGCCGCTACGCCTGACCATGGTGCGCTCTTCGAGCGCAGCTACCCGCGCAGGATCGGAAAAGACTGCGTCGGTCATCGGGGTATGGACGAAACCAGGCACGATCGCGTTGCAACAGACGCCGTGGGGCGACCACGCCTCAGCCTGAGAGCGGGTGAGAGCGACGATCCCAGCCTTGGACACCCCGTAGGCGCCGCTGTTGCCAGAAGCGCGAAACGACTGCTGGGAGCCGAGGTTGATGATGCGGCATAGCCTCGATCAGCCATCGACGGGCCAAAGCGCTGGCCCAAGACGAAGGGCGCCGTGAGGTTCACCCCCATCGTGGCGTCCCAGTCCTCCAAGGTGAGGGAGCCAAGCGGCGGCCGGAGATTGACGGCGGCGGCATTTACCAAGATGTCGGGCTCGCCAAAAATATCGGCGCACCGCCCTGCGACTGCTAGAAGCCCTTGGCGATCGGCCAGGTCGGCAGAGACCGAGGCGGACCGACCGCCGCGGCCCGCGATGCGTTCTTCAACCTCGGACAAAGCTGATGTGCGCCGACCGACGAGGACCACCGACGCCCCCGCCTCGGCCAGCGCCTCCGCGATAGCTCGCCCAATCCCTGAGCTTGCACCGGTCACCACCGCGGCGCGCTGGTTCAGCGAGAAAAGATCGTTGGAGGTCAACAGCTCTGGTGGTCGAGGCGGCCTTTGGCGCGGCCAGGGTGACGGCAGCTGCCATCTGACCTGCCCGCACCGCAGGGCTCCGGGGGAGAGACTCGAACTCTCAACCTAGTGATTAACAGTCACCCGCTCTGCCGGATTGAGCTACCCCGGAAAACTCGGGCCACGCTACCACCCGAGGCCCCCGGCGGCGGCGCATAGGGAACGCCTAGTTACCGAGGTAATCGCGCAGTTGACTGCTGCGAAGCGGCTGGCGCAGCTTGGCGAGGCTTTTGGACTCGATCTGGCGTACGCGTTCGCGCGTCACCCCGAAGGCCTTGCCGACCTCCTCCAGGGTGCGGGCTTGGCCGTCCTCGAGGCCAAAGCGCAGGCATACGACCTTTCGCTCGCGCTCGGAGAGGTCGGCTAGCACGCTACGAACGGCCTCAGCCAGCATCGCCCTGGCGGCGGCGTCGCCCGGGGCCAACGCCCCCTCGTCCTCCAAGATGTCGGACAGGTTGAAGTCGTCTTCGCCCAAAGGTTGCTCGAGGGAAATTGTGTCCTGGCTGATCCGGAGAATTTCCCGGACACGTTCGGGGGTCATCTCGGCGCACTTGGCCACTTCGTCGATAGTCGGCTCGTGGCCGGTCTCTTGCAGGAGGCTCCGCTGAGCCCGGACAACGGCATTTATGTTGTCCACCATGTGCACCGGGATCCTGATGGTCCTCGCCTGGTCGGCGATGGCCCTACTAATTGCCTGGCGGATCCACCAGGTGGCGTACGTGGAAAACTTGAAGCCCTTTGTGTAGTCGAACTTTTCGACAGCGCGCATGAGCCCGAGGTTGCCTTCCTGGATCAAGTCGAGGAACGAAAGCCCGCGGTTGCGGTACCACTTCGCCACCGAGACGACTAGCCGAAGGTTGGCCTCGACAAGGACATGCCTCGCGACGATGCCCTCGGCCCGAAGGCCCTCGTCGACTGCGCGTTGCTTGTCGACGACCCGCTGGGCCTTGCCACGAGGGGACAGTGGTACCTGGATTTCTTCGAGCCGGTCGAGCCGGGCTGCGGCGGCGGCCCCGCGCTCTACGCACTGGGCCAGAGCCACCTCTTGTTCACCTGAAAGAAGCCGGACGTTCCCGATCTCTTTGAGGTAGGCGCGCACGGAATCAGAACTGCCCGTGCTGGCAACCCCTATGTCAAGCTCGAGCCCGGCAACTGTTACGCGCTTGCCGCTACGGAAAGGGTCGCGGGCTTTCTTTTGCAACAACCCGTACACGCTCTGAGCGCTCGGGCCACTCTGCTCGAGATCGCCCTCCTGGTCCGGGACTTTTTCGGGCGGGCCTTCTGCCTTGGCCACGGCAACGACTTCGGATGCCAGCTTGTTCAGGCCTTCGTCCGAAAGGAGCTCTCCCGCGTCCCGCCAGTCGATTCCTTCAGCCCTCACTCTCCCGATTACAAGGGAGATCAGCTCCGGCCTCAGCTCGACGCCTTCGAGCACCGCGATAACGTCGTCGGGAGTTAGGTAACCGCGCTCTCGTCCAACCATCAAGAGGGCGATGAAGTCGGGGGTGGCCTCGCCTGAGGCCGTGAACGGCGCTCTCACTAGTGGTCCGTAGCCTCCCCTTTTTGGACAGCGGGGCCCGCTGGCATGCTAGGACTTCCCAGCAACAAAGCTAGCAAGTGACGCTCCGCGCCGGCTAGGCGCGCTACATAGTCCGGGCCGGGGTCGACCGAGCGCATGTCCTCGAGGGCGTGGCGCAAGCTCGCGGAGCGCCCCGCCAGTTCGCTGTGGCTTCGCTCGGGCGTACTGCTTCGGGCCTCTCGCCGCAGCTCCGCCAGGGCACGGGCCGCCGCCTGCGCGATGAGTTGACCGAGGACGTCGTCGGGGTCCTCCTGGGTGTCCTCGACGGCGAGCTGGCCGAGCAGGTCGGCGACTTCGGGAGCCGCCGATTCGATCGCCTCGTGGAGCGTCATGGCCGAAGCAAGTTCGGCGTAGACCGCCCCCGCAAGGGCGGAACTGAACAGAGCGATATCGAGACGGCCCTCAATTTTCTCGGGGTGATGGACGGCCAGTCGCAAAGCCTCGAGCTCGGGCCGCGGCACTGCGGGCGGCTTCGGCTTGGGAGCGGCCGTGACAACAGCCGGGGCAGGCCGCTCGCCGTTTTTCGGCGGGGCCCGCCGGGGCAGGGCGCGCAGCTGCTCGGGGCTGAGGTGGCACCGGTCGGAAACTTGCATCAGGTACTGGTCCCTGACAAGGGAATCCGGGTGCTCGGATACCAGCGCCAGGCTGGCCTCCGCTGCGCGCGCTCGTCCCTCTGGGTTGGTCAGGTCCATGGTCGCGAATAGCCGTTCGAGGCGGAAACCTAAGAAAGGCTTGGCCTCGGCGACGGCTTGCCGCAGGCGCTCAGGGTCTTTCTGCGCTAGGTCGGCGGGGTCGGTCCCGGGGGGCAGCGCCACGACGGAAATACCAGCATCGAAGCGGCGCTCCCAGTCGTAAAAATGCTCCGCCGCGCCCTGGCCCGCCGAGTCGGCGTCGTAGGCGAGCACGATCCTGCGAGAGAAGCCGGTGAGTAGCCGGACATGGCCGTCAGCGAGCGCCGTGCCGCAGGTTGCGACGGCCTCCGTAACCCCCGCGTTATGCAGGCCGATCACGTCGGTGTAGCCCTCACAAACAACGACCCGGCCCCTCTCGACAATTGCCCCTTTGGCCCAGTTGAGACCGTAGAGCACCCTGCTCTTGTCGTAAAGCGCGGTCCCTGAGGTGTTCTTGTACTTGGGGCCGTTGCCCCCGGGCAGAACACGCCCACCCAACCCCACCGGCCGGCCGGCGATGTCGAAGATCGGAAAAAGTACCCGCTCACGGAACGAGTCGTTCAGGCGCCCCGACTGGTTCCTGTACGCGAGGCCGGCCTCGACCAGCAGATCCGCGTTAACACCCGCTTCGCGGACGAGGGCGTCCCAGCCCGCGGGCGCCCAACCGAGGCGAAAATGCTTGACCGTGTCGCTGCCGTAGCCACGGTCGCGCAAGTACCTGCGGGCGCCCCCGGCATCCTTCGCGACGAGAAGCCTCTGGTGGTACCACTCGACGGCGCGCTCCATGGCCTCGCTGACCGCTGCCGAACGCTTGGCCGCGGGGCCGGAATGCTCGGCCGTGTCGTAGCGCAGAGCTATCCCGGCTCGAGAAGCCAGCGCTTCAACCGACGTTACAAAGTCGAGGTGCTCGGTCTCACGCAGGAAGCTGATGGCGTCGCCACGTGCCTGGCACCCGAAGCAGTAATACCGGCCGAGCTCGGCGTTGACCGAGAACGAACCGGTCTTTTCCGAGTGGAACGGGCACAGCCCGACCCAGCGCGTGCCGACCCGGCGCAGAGCGACGTGCTCGGAGATCAGAGCAACCAGGTCCGTGGCAGACCTGGTCCGTTCGACGTCTTCGGTGACAATACCCACAAAGAAAGACTAAGGCCCTCTGAGGCGAACGGGAGCGGCGCGCGCTCACCAGGCGAGGCGTGAGTTGACCGTCTCCACGAGGCGGTCGATCGGTACCCGCTCC
This sequence comes from Acidimicrobiales bacterium, assembly GCA_035509995.1. Taxonomy (GTDB): domain Bacteria; phylum Actinomycetota; class Acidimicrobiia; order Acidimicrobiales; family Palsa-688; genus Fen-671. Next base: position 7,438 of record DATKHZ010000618.1, read on the forward strand.
TGGGTAGTCGAGTCGCGGTCGCGTATTGTGACCGCTTTGTCCTCGAGCGACTCGAAATCGACGGTCACGCATAGCGGAGTGCCGATCTCGTCCTGGCGGCGGTAGCGGCGGCCAATTGCCCGCGTAATGTCGTAATCGCACATCGCAACTGGTTGGAGGAGCTGCAGGACCTCCTGGGAAAGCGGCAACAGGGTGTCTTTTTTCGACAGGGGCAGGACGGCGACCTGATAGGGGGCAATGCGCGGGTGGAGGCGGAGTAGCGTCCGCTCTTCGCCGGCAACCTCGTCAATACTGTAGGCAGCGATCAAGAAGGCCATCATCGTGCGGGCGACGCCGGCAGCGGGCTCGATCACATACGGCACGTAGCGTTCACCGGTGCTGGAGTCGAAATACTCGAGCACTTGGCCACTCGCTGCGGAATGGGCCTTGAGGTCGAAGTCCGTCCGGTTGGCAATGCCCTCGAGCTCTCCCCAGCCCCACGGGAAGGCGAACTCGACATCGGCCGTCCCCGCCGAATAATGCGACAGTTCCTCTTTGCTGTGGTGGCGAAGGCGCAGCATCTCGCGCGGTATGCCGAGGCGCACGTACCACTCGAAGCGCTCGTTGCACCAGTACTCGAACCATCGCTGGGCATCGTCGGGCGGGACGTAGTACTCGAGCTCCATCTGCTCGAACTCCCTTGTCCGGAAAACGAAGTTGCCGGGAGTGATCTCGTTGCGGAACGACTTGCCGACCTGAGCCGTGCCAAAAGGAGGCCTCAGGTGCTCGGTCTGCAGGACATTGGCAAAATTGACGAAATGGCCCTGTGCGGTTTCCGGGCGCAGGTAGGCCACCGCCCATTCGTCCTCGACCGGGCCGACGAACGTCTTGAACATGAGGTTGAACGGCCTGGCGTCAGTGAAATCCGCGCCCCCGCAGTTAGGGCACTTGAGCTTGCCGTCGTCTGCCGCCGGCAGCTGGTCGGCCCGCCAGCGCTGCTTGCACGTGCGGCAGTCGACTAGCGGGTCGGTGAAATTCTTGAGGTGGCCAGAGGCTTCCCAGATCTTCGGGCTCGACAAGATGGACGCGTCCAACCCGACCACCTCGGTTCGGAGCTGGACCATCGAACGCCACCATGCCTCTTTCACGTTGCGGGCCAGCAGGACTCCGAGGGGGCCGTAGTCGTAGGTCGAGCGGAACCCGCCGTAAATTTCGGCGGACGGGAACACGAAACCCCGTGCCTTGCACAGGCGGACCAGTTCTTCCATGGAAACGGGCATGTGGAAAGGCTAGTGGGCCCGTCGCCGGCCGCGGGCTCGGTGTGGCCTGGCCCCTAGTAGTGCGCTGCTAGCCGCGCTCCAGGATATGAAGGGCGCGCAGGTTCCTTTCGAGGTGACGTTCGAGCGAAACGGTCGCAAGGCTCGCAACCTCGCCCGTCGTTTTGCTCGCAGGCATTTGGAGCGCCCTGGTCAATTGCCCGCCGAGGATCCAGCTCAGCAGTTCTAGGGCTGCCGGGCTGAGCGGGTGGCCTCGCCTGCAATCCCGGCAGAGCGCACCTCCCTCGGCGATGTCGAAAGCCACGAGCGGCGCTGCCGGCGGGCTCGAGCCACAGCTCGCGCAGCAATCGATTATCGGGCTGGCACCGTCGAGGGAAAGCAACTTCCAGTAGAACGCGGCCACCACGAGCGGGCCGGGTTGGGTAGCCAAAGTGCGCAACGCCCCGACCAACATGCGGTACAGCGCACTCGATGGCTCCCGCTCCTGGGCAACCTGCTCGGTGGCCTCGGCCATGGCCAGGCCCTGCGCGAGGCAGGTGAGATCCTCGTGGAGCAAACGCCACGGCTCGATCGTCTCGGCCTGGCTCACGATGTCGAGCTCACGGCCCTCGTACATCAACAGGTCAACGTGGCTCAGCGGTTCGAGCCGCCCGCCGATGCGGCTCTTCGTGCGGCGGATCCCCTTGACGACCGCCCGCACTTTGCCGTGACCGGCCGTGACGAGGACCAGTACCCGGTCTGCCTCACCGAGCTTGTAGGTCCGCAGGACTACGCCTCGGTCACGGTAGAGCGACATGGTTGTAATTATCTTCTCACGCCAGCACGCTCTCCGTGACAGTTAGCGCTGCATAACCTCCATGACGGCCCAGAAGGGACGATCAGGTCAGGCGGGCTATCGGGCTGGGACCAGCGGGCCGGGACCAGCGGGCTGGGGCGATCAGGCTGGGGCGATCAGGCGGGCAAGCCGTCCTGGTCCCGTTGCTCGCCGGTGCGGCCGAAACGGCGCTCCCGTTGCTGGTACTCCCGCACTGCTTCGCGCAGGTGCTCCCGGCGGAAATCGGGCCACAGGACATCCAGGAACACGAGCTCGCTGTACGCGATCTCCCATAGGAGGAAGTTAGAGATGCGGTACTCCCCAGAAGTCCTTATGAACAGGTCGGGATCGGGCATGTCCGGGATGTAGAAATGCCTCCTTATCGCACGCTCGTCGATCTTGGAAGCCTTCGCACCGGTCGCGACCAGCTCCCGCACGGCGTCCACTATCTCCGCGCGCCCTCCGTAGTTGAACGCCACGGTCAAGGTGGTGTTCGTGTTGTGCCTGGTCAGCTCCGTTGTCTCGTCCATGCGCCGGACAATGGACTTCGGCACGCGCCAGTCGCGCCGGCCCGCAAAACGTATCCGCACTCCCAGGCCGTGCAGCTCGTCGCGCCGGCGGGTCAGCAGGTCGTCAGCGATGACGCTAAGTAGGAAGCGCACCTCGTCCTGCGGGCGGCGCCAGTTCTCCGTCGAAAAGGCGTACACGGTGAACCACTCGATCCTGAGCTCGAGGGCCCCTTTGACCGCGTCCAGCAGCGCTTCCTCACCGGCGCGGTGGCCTTCGGTACGGGGCAGGCCGCGTTTTGCAGCCCAACGACCGTTGCCGTCCATCACACATGCCACGTGGCGCGGCATGCGCTTGGGGTCGAGGTCGCCCAGTTCCATGCAGGAAAAGCTACTTCCCCGGGGGCCGCAGAGCCATGGAGGGCGGCCGCAGGTTCATCGACGCCGGTCCTCGATCTCCCACGCATGGTCAAGCACATGCCAAATGAGCCGCCTCGCCGCGTAACGCGGTGGCCAGCCCTCCCGGGCCTCGGGCCGCTCCTTTCCCGACTGGCACCATTCCAGGATCGCCGCCCTGTTGGCGACGACCACGTCGCGGTCGCCGGGTGCTGGCACGGGCAACTTGAACCCGACCTTCAGCCCGAACAGCTGCTCGGCCGCGGCAACGTGGTCCACCACCGCGTCCCTGTCCCGGCCGCCACCTCTAGGGCCCTTGCGGAGCTCTGGTGGTGCCCCAGCAGCGATCTCGTCGAGGAACTCCCAGCTTGCAGACAGCAAAGCCGCCGTGCGAGATGCTTCGCCAGCGCCAAGGTCGCCAGAATCCGATGCGAGCACTGTCGTCGGTACCCCGAAGTCCGCTCCCCCCGAGCGGGTCGGGACGCGTTCGACCACACGCCATTGCTCGTCGTCCGATAGGTCGAAGGTGACCCCGGCTCGGGCCGCCACCGGCGAGTACCGCGGAACATAAGAAGCCAGGGTGGCCAGCGCCGCATCTTCGGTCTTGCCCGAACGAGCCAGGCCCGGCCATTCCAGGCTGCAGGCGAAGGCACGCTTGTTGCCGGTTTCGATGTAAACGCGGCTCGCAGCGCTCATGTCAAATGCCGAGCTGCTTCAACATCTCGGGCCGCTGCTGCCAGTCACGGGCGACGCGCACTGTCAGCTCGATGTAGGCACCCGGCGGCAGCTGGGCGCGCACCGCAGATCCGACCCGCTTGAGGACCTCCCCACCTTGGCCGATGACGATGCCTTTTTGGGAGTCCCTCTCGACGAGGATCTCGCAACGCACGTAAGGCCACTCCCACTCGGTGACACGGCAGGCGATGCTGTACGGCAGCTCATCGTGGGTGATCGCCAACAGTTGCTCACGCACAAGCTCGGCGACCCACTCCTGCTCGTCTGCCTCCCCGGCCGTCCCGGCGGCCTTGTCCCGGGCAACGTCGTCAGGATAGAGCGCAGGTCCTTCGGGCACCCGGTTCACAAGAGCATTGACCAGGTCGTCAACGCCGGCACCCGTTCGCGCAGACACCGCAAAATACTCGTCGAAACCCCACTCCCCCAATTCCTTCAGCTGTCGCATCACGGCGACCCTCGAGACGCCGTCCACT
>DATKHZ010000619.1:0-2200 GCA_035509995.1 Acidimicrobiales bacterium
GGTGGACCTGCCTGGCCACGGCGAGGGCCCACGGCCGAGCGACGACCCGGCGATCATGAGAGCGCTCGCGGAGGGGGCCGCCGGGGCGCTCCCCCAGAAGCTGACCGCGCTGGTCGGCCACAGCCTCGGTGCGATCGTGGCGCTCGAAGCGGCGGCACGGTACCCCAAGCTTGCGGCAGGCATCGTGCTGGAGGACCCGCCTGGGATGGCCGAACTGGACACCGCTCTGCTTGCGGCGGGGGTCGAGGCGGAAGGCAACGCGGCGAAGGCTCACAGGGAGGCCTACTGGGAGCGTGCCCGCCGCGACAACCCTGACTGGGACGACCAAGACGTGGAGCACCACGTTGCGGCGTTCGAGGCTGCTGACACGGCGGCGATCGCCGGGGCGCTTCGCGACGGCCTGTCTTGGGACCTGCCCGGTCTCATCTCCGCCCTGCAAGTCCCTGTGCTTGTCCTGGTCGCTCCCGTGGTCGGCTCGTCGTTCCTCCTCGAAGGCGGATCTGCGTTGCGGGGCGAGGACCGGGAGGCCGTCCGGGCTCTGGTGCCCCAAGACCGCTTCGTCGAACTGAACGGCGGGCACTCTCTCCACCGGGACCACCCGGCAAGCGTTGCCGCGCTCATCGGTTCGTTCGCTCGTTCCGTTTCCTAGGGCTCTACCTTCTCCTGCATAACTGCCCACAGCTGGTCGATGTCGTCCCACTCGGTAGCTTCGGCTCCGATCGACACCCGCACCACCCAGCGCCCGTCGACGAGAGCCGGGGTCAGATGGGCCTGCCCGGACGAATTGACCGCCTCGCACCAGTCCAGAGTGTGCCGGTCGAGCGCTTCGCCGTCGCAACCAGAGGGCGTGTGGAGCACGCAGACCGTCTGCAGCTTGACCGGGGTGACCACGTCCCAACACGAGGACTTTTTGACAATGGAGGCGAACCGTTGGGCATGGTCGAGGTCCCTCCGCAGGCGCACGCGGAGTGCCTCCGCCCCCTCCAGGCGCAGGAGCGCCCAGAGCCGGAGCGCCCTGAACCGGCGCCCGAGCGGCAAGCCCCAGTCCCGGTACTGGACCACCGACCCGTCCAGGGCCGAACGCAGGTAGCTAGGGCCGGTAGCCATCACCGAGACCAGCAGGTCGGGGTCGCGCACGTAAAAGAGCGAGGTCTCCAGGATGGACCCCAACCACTTGTGGGGGTTCCACACAAGCGAACTGGCACCCTCGATGCCGTCGAACAAGCCCCGGCACTCCGGCAACAGCATCGCCGAGCCGGCCATTGCCGCGTCGACGTGGACAAAAGCTCCAAACTTGCCGGCTACCTCGCAAACGTCGGCGAGCGGGTCAAAGGCAGTCGTTGCAGTCGTGCCGGCAGTCGCAATGACCGCCGTTGGACGGCGGCCATCCGCAGCGTCCTGAGCCATCAGGGAGGCGAGCGCGGTGACGTCCATTTCGCGGCCTGGCCTCTTGACCGGGACCAAGCGCAGGTTGTCCGCTCCATACCCGGCTAGCAGGGCCGCTTTGCTGACAGACGAGTGAGCCTCGGCCGAGCAGTAAACGGTGAGGGCCGCCTTTTGCGCTTGCAGCCCTCCACTCCTTTGCGAGCCGCCAGTAGCGACTTCCCGGGCGACCAGCAGCGCAACGAGGCTGGCCGTGGAGGCGCCGTCATAGATCGTGCCGCTCCAACTATCGGAGAGCCCGCAGAGCTGGCGTGCCCAGTCGCAGACGACCTGTTCGAGCTCGGTGAGCGCCGGGGCGGACTGCCAGCTGATCCCGAGCGCCCCGAGCCCGCCCGCCACGATGTCACCCAGGACCGAAGAAAGCGCCGCATTGGCCGGGAACCAGGCGAAGTTGCGCGGGTGCTGGACGTGAGTGAGCGCGGGCACGATGATGCGGTCCAGGTCCGCGATGACCGCTGCGAGGGGCTCCGGCGCCTCCGGAGGGGCTGTAGGTAGCGCGGCCACCACCTCGCCGGGCGCGACGGGCGAGCGCACCGGCAGGCCCGCCACTTTCAGCCGGTAATCGGCAACCCAATCGACCAGCTCATGGCCCGCGCGGCGGAACTCCTCAGGGCCCACGCTGGCCAGTGTCGTAACCCGGCTGGGCTGACGCAAGTCGGCTCCGCGGCCGGGCCGCAGCGCGGCGGCGCCCCCGGGGGCGCTCCTGGCGCGCTCCCGGGGAGCCTCCCGGCGTGCTCCCGGCGCGCTCCCGAGGCAC
>DATKHZ010000620.1:0-2171 GCA_035509995.1 Acidimicrobiales bacterium
TGGAATTTACGAGCACCACCCGGTAGCCCTCTGCCGACAGCGCCCGGCAGGCCTGGGTCCCGGAATAGTCGAACTCGCATGCCTGGCCGATCACGATCGGGCCGGACCCGATCACCAGGACCGAGGAGATGTCGTCTCGCCTAGGCACTGAGGCTCCCCTGCCCGGCTTGCCCGGCTCGGCCGGCTTGGCCGGCGCCGCAGCGGCGCATCAGGTCTGCGAACTCGCCGAAAAGGTAGCGGGCGTCGTGGGGCCCCGGGCCGGCCTCGGGGTGGTACTGCACCGAAAACGCCGGGACGTCTGTGCAGACGAAGCCTTCGATGACGCCGTCGTTCAGGTTGATGTGGCTCACCTCGACGGTTTCGCCGAAGGTGCCTGGGGAAACCGCGTAATTGTGGTTCTGGCTGGTTATTTCGACCGCACCGGTAGCGAGGCGGCGCACGGGATGGTTGCCGCCGTGGTGGCCGAAGGGCAGTTTGTAAGTCGAGGCGCCGAGCGCTTGGGCGAGGATTTGGTGGCCCAGGCATATGCCGAAGACGGGCAGCTTGCCGAGTAGCCCACGGACCGCTTCGGTGGCGCCCGCGACGGCCGCAGGGTCGCCGGGGCCGTTGGAAAGGAACACCCCGTCGGGGGCCATGTCGATAACCTCGCCTGCCGGCGTGCTCGCGGGGACAACGGTCACGGTGGCCATCCGAGCCAGGTTGCGCAGGATGTTGCGCTTTATGCCGAAGTCGTAGGCAACCACCTCGAACGGGCCATCGCCGTAGCGGTAAGCGCTCGAACAGGTAACCTCCGCCACGAGGTCGCGCCCGTCGGTCGTAGGCTCGGCCTGCGCGAGGGCGACCAGGCTCGACTCGTCGTAAGAGCCTGGCGCAGCGTCGACCGGCCCGAAGGCGCCCGGCATCGCGCCACCATCCCGGAGCTGGCGGGTGAGGCGCCTCGTATCTACGCCGGAGATCACCTGTAGGCCATGCCGGCGGAGGAAACTGGCCAGGGGCTCGACGGCGCGCCAGTTGCTGGGGCGGCCGGTCAGTTCACGCACGATAACCCCGCGGCAAAAGGGCCGCCGGCTTTCGTCGTCGTCGGGGGCGACCCCGTAGTTGCCTATGTGAGGGTAGGTGAAGGAGATCATCTGGCCGGCGTATGACGGGTCCGTGAGCACCTCCTGGTAACCCGTCATGACCGTGTTGAACACGACCTCGCCGGCGGCGGCTGGGGTACGGCCCTCAGACGCATCGAAGCCAAGCACCTCGCCTTCGAACACCGACCCGTCCGCCAGAGCCAGCAGCCCTTCCCTCCAGACCACTTCTGGAGCGCTCATCGCTGCGCCTCTTCGGCAATTACGACCGGCTCGCCGGCAAAGATCGTATGCCGCACCTTGCCCGTGATCTCCCGGCCCGCGAAGGGGGTGTTGTGGCTCCGGCTCGCCAGGGCGGCCGCCACGACCCTCCAGCGCCGGGAGGGGTCGATCACGCAGAGGTTCGCCGGCGCACCCGGCACGACCGGCCCCCCGTGGAGGCTCGACAGGCCTGCGATCGCTGCCGGCTGCCACGACATCAGAGCGAGCACCCGCTCGGCTGGCAACCCGAGCTCGCCGAGCGCGATCCCGAGAGCTGTCTCGAGGCCCACCATCCCGGGGGCCGCCTCTGAGAACGCCACCTGCTTGGCCTCCGGGGGGTGCGGCGCGTGGTCGGTGGCGATGGCGTCGATCGTGCCGTCTACGAGCCCGGCAAGAAGCGCCACCAGGTCGGCTGTAGTGCGCAGCGGCGGGTTGACTTTGAACACCGGGTCATAGGACCGCACCGCCTCCTCGGTCAGGACGAGGTGGTGCGGGGCGACCTCGGCTGTAACGGCAACGCCGTCGGCCCTGGCCTCCCGGACAGCGTCCAGAGCGAGCGCGGAGGAAAGGTGCAAAAGGTGCAGGCGGGCACCGGTTAGGCGCGCAAGGGCCAGGTCGCGCCGGACCATGATCTCCTCCGACACCGCCGGCCGCCCGGGCAAGCCGAGGAAGCTCGACAGCTCGCCTTCGTTCATCCAGCCCGCCGCCGCCAACGAGGGCTCCTCGCAATGGTCGGCGATAACCACGCCGAGGCCGGAGGCGTACTCGAGAGCCCTCCGCATGACCGAGGCGTCCTCTACGCAGTTGCCGTCGTCGGTGAAAATTTGCACGCCG
>DATKHZ010000621.1:0-5798 GCA_035509995.1 Acidimicrobiales bacterium
GCCGTTGCGCCTCCTCCAACAAGAGGTCTTCCCGGCCCTGACGGCGTAGTGCTGGCGGTGGCCGTCGGCGAGCCGGGCCCTTCGAAAGCGGCCGAAAACAGGTAGCTCGTGGCAACACTGCGGTATGGCCGCCATTTGTCAGCGATGGCTAACACCTCGGCCTGGCTTGGGAGGTGGTCGAGCTCGTAGGCGCGCTGGACGGCCTTTCGCAGTGCCAGGTCACCCGGGAGGACCACGTCTTGTCGCCGAAATGCGACGATAAGCGCACCCTGCGCGGTCCATGGGCCGATCCCGGGGATCGTTGTCAGCGCGGCGATGACCTCGTCGTCGGGCAGTTTGTCCAAGGTGCCGGGGTCCAGTCGACCGTCCGAAAGGTGCTCGGCCAGGTCCCGTAGGGTCGCGACTTTTCGCCAAGACAGACCAGCCTGACGGAGATTATCTGGCGGCACCCCGAGCAGCTCGGCTGGGGACGGGAGGCGACGACCGAACAGCATCTCGATGCGCCCCAGGGTCCGGCGCGTGGCAGCCACGGACAGCTGTTGGCCCGTGACCTGGAACAGCAGGGCTCCGAACAGGTCCATCGTCGGAAGCTCAGCCATCCAGCCCTGCGGGTCGAAGCTCGGCCTGGCGTCAATGAGGCGCGCTAGCACTGGGTCGGCCTGTCGAAGGTGCGAGCGCGCTCGGTCGAGTGGCGTCCCACGCCGGCGCTCGGCCGAATCCCGCGGCTGCCGACTGGCCGATTGAAGGTTGGCTCGATCAGGCGCCATATGCGAGAAGAATAGCTCCGCTAACGGGCGCGGCCCCCCTGGATCCAGGGATTGCTTGGTAAAGCAAGTTATTCTGGAAGGCATGGCCACCGTCAAGCCACTCCTCCCAACTGAGGAAATGCTGTGGCGCGCAGTGATGCGAATTGTCAAAACCCTCCCGCGATACCTTGACAGCGACCTGATCAGAGGCGCTGGCTTGACTGCGAGCGACTACACGACGATCATGCACCTTTCCGAAGCGCCCAATCGCGAGTTGCGGATGGCAGATCTGGCCAGCGCCACCGACTTGTCGGCGAGCAGGATGACCCGCCTCGTGGACGACCTCCAATCGCGTGGTCTGGTGACGAAGACGGCAAGCTCCTCTGACGCACGGGGCAACGTGGCGCGGCTCACTCCTCGAGGCATGGCCAAACTGAAGTCGGCATGGCCGGTCCACCTCGCTAGCGTTCGGCGGCGCTTCTTGGACTGCATCGATGCCGCTGCCGTCGAGAGAGTTGCCAAAGCCTTGGCCGGGGTGGCCGCCCACCTCGAGGACACCTCGGGCGGGCCCGGAGCGCGAACGTAGCGCCGCCCGTCCCCGGCCCGGAGAGCCCGCGCTGCGACGCCGGCGAGGGCGCAGGTTCGATTGACGCACGGTTCAAAGCCCTTTGCGGAGCCGAGAAGTGAGCACGATGTCCACCACTTCGGCGACGGTGCCCGTGCGAGCCCAGTCGCGTTGCAATTCGCAGGCCAGGGACACCCAGCCGATGGGTTGTGCGCCCGCCTGGACGATCCGCTCTAGCCCCGCCCGGTGCGCCTCTGGTGACGTCCCGCCCACTGCATCGACGACCGGGAACACTTCGTAGCCCTCGCGGAGCGCGTCCAGGGCGGGGAAGGCCAAGCACACCTCTGTCCACAGCGCCGCAATGACCAGCTTTTTTCGGCCTGTCGCCTCGACGGCCCGACGGAAATCGATGTCCTCCCAGGAGTTGATCTGGGTGCGGTCTATTTCGACCGAGCCAGAAAGGACCTCCTTGAGCTCCGGGACCGTCGGGGGTTGCCCGTTGGCGGCGACATTCACGGTCGACAGCACGATGGGAAGCCCGTAGGCCTTGCCGAGACGCGCCACCGACACGATGTTGCGTACCAGCAGATCGTGGTCGATCGATGCCACCGCCTGGATCTGGCTCGGCTGGTAGTCGATGACCACGAGTGCACAATTCTGGGGCGTGAGCAAAGGGTCAGTTACCGGGTCACGGATCGGTTCACTAGCCACGTTCTGGGCTCCTCTCGTCTCAGGCAGGCTCCTGCGTTCGACGCCAAGAATATCGAAACCGCATATGATTGCGTTGGCAAGCAAGTTCTCGGGCTCTCGACTACAGTGACCTGGGTTCACCAGGAGCACAACGTTCATGATCCTCCAGTCCATGCGCCTCGACCAGGGAGCTGGGTCACAGGTCCACCCCTGAGGCCCCGCACCCGGCGCAATACGACAAACCAATAAGCCGGCAGCCGACTGACGGCCAGAGCATAAGAGAGGGAGATAAGGACAAATGATGACAAAGGAATTAGGCGTCTGGACCGCCGATGAGTGCGCCTTACTGCTGATCGACTATCAGAACGAGATGTTCGAGGTGATTCGATCGGAGACGAGCGCAGAGCTGGTTGAGCTGCACGTCCGGTTGTTGGCCAAGACGGCAAAGGCATTCAACATGCCAATCGTCCTGTCGACGGTGGGTGTCGGGTACGGCTTCAACGGGCCCACCCTCCCGTCGGTCCTGTCCGAGCTCGACGGCATCGAGCCGATCGACCGGTCGTCTATGAACGCGTTCGAGGACACGGCCTTTCGCCAGGCCGTCGAGGCAACGGGGCGCAAGCGATTGATCATCGGCGGGCTTCACACGGAGATCTGCCTCACGTTCGCGTCCGTTCAGGCGTTGAAGGACGGGTACGAGGTGTTGTACGTCACCGACGCCGTCGGGGGTCGTTCCCAGATCGCGCACCGCACAGGCATACAACGGTTGGCGCACGCCGGGGCTGTTCCGACCACGGCGCTTGCAGTCGTCACCGAGCTCTTCCGCGACTGGGCCGGGCCGCTGGCCCAGCCGGCCCTCGACGTCATCTACTGGTACTTCACCGAGGCCCCGAAGTTGACAGGCGATGTGGGCGTTGCGGAGGCCGAGAAGCGCGCCGCGGCCGCCCGGGTAGGGCACTGAAAATGTCCGGCCGGCTTGAAGGAAAGGTCTGTGTCATCACTGGCACGGGCGGGAGCATGGGTCGCGCCAGTGCTCTCACGTTTGCCCGTGAGGGAGCGTCGGTCGTCGGTTGCGACGTGATCGCCGAGCCGGCGGCAGAGACCGTCGAGATGGTCCACGCCGCTGGTGGCCAGATGGTTTCGCTGCACCCAAGCCGCATCAGCGATCCTGCGGAGTGCGCACGCCTCGTAGATCTCGCCCTGAGCGAGTTCGGTCGGATCGACGTGCTGTTCAACCTTGCGGCGAAGTCCCACTTCAGCCCGCTCGAGAAGTTCACGGACGAGGACTGGGATGCCGCCCGCCGGGACGAGGTCGACCTCGTCTTCTACCTCACCCGTGCGGCGTGGCCCCACCTGAAGGCAAGCCACGGCGTTGTCTTGAACATGGCCTCGCTGAACGGCTCCCTCAGCTTCAAGCTCCTCCCGTCGTTGGCCCACACGACCAACAAGGCAGCCATCATCGGGATGACTCGCCAGCTAGCCATGGAGGGAAGTGAGCACGGGATCCGGGTCAACTCGGTCTCGCCCGGCTTTATCGAGACCAATTCGACTCGAGGAGAGCTGGAAGACGAAGAGTTTGGCCGCCAAATGCGCGACAGGACTCTGCTTGGTCGGTTCGGTCAGGCGGAGGACATTGCGAACGCTGCTCTGTACCTCGCCTCCGACGAGAGCTCGTACGTGACAGGCATCGACCTCGTGGTCGATGGCGGCATGAAGGTGTGGTGACCGCCATGGCGGTCCGGCTCCAAAGGGGGGGCCGATGACGACCGTTGGCTCGTACGCGGCGCCCGCCGCTCAGCAACGCCGGCACCGCTCCGGCTTTTGGACCGTCGCGTACGCCTTCTTGATCGTGATGGCGTTTGCTACGTTGCCGAGCCCCCTCTACGGCCTCTATCGAATTAGAGATCACCTCTCTGCGTTCATGATCACCGTGATCTACGCGATCTTCGCGGCCGGCACGATCGTGACGCTGGTGGAGGCCCGCTCCATCGCAGCGCGTATCGGGCGCCGGGGCGTGATGCTCAGCGCCGTCGCGACGATGATGGCTGCGGCCGGGTTGCTCGCAGCGTGGAAGGCTCTACCAGGACTTCTCATCGGGCGTCTGATCACCGGGGCGTCGGTCGGGCTGGCGGCGGCTACTGCTATCACGTACCTGATCGAGCTGCGCCTCCGCGCAGACCCCAAGGCCTCGATCGTCCGAGCCCGGACGATCGGCACATCAATAACCGTCGGCGCACTTGGGCTCGGCCCCTTGATGGCCGGCCTTCTGGCGCAGTGGGGCAAGCTGCAGCTGACGTTGCCCTACCTCGTGGTGCTCGGGCTAGGCGCGATCGCCCTGGCCGGCCTGTGGGTCGTGCCCGAAACGGGTGCTCCAACGCCGCACGGGGCACCGGCCAACCGGCCGACCGGTGCGCGATCGGCCAGACTTCCCGTCCCAGCAGCAGCCGGAACGCTCGCAGCTTTCTCCGCGAACGGCCTGTTCGCAGGCCTGTCGGGGCTCATCCTGACCACCACTCTTCACCACCCGTCCCACGCGCTGTCCGGCGCCACTTTGTGCCTGGTGTTTTCCTTCGGTGTGGTCTCCCAGCTGGTAACGGCCAAGCTGCAGGCGTCGCGCGTGCTCGCGGTCGGCACCACTTCGATGCTCGTTGGTCTCGTCCTTTTGGTTGTCTCCGTGCGCCTTTCTGTGCCGAGCCTCGCGCTCTTCCTGATCGGGGGTGCGCTGATCGGCGCTGGAGCCGGTGCTGTGTTCAAGGGCACCACCGGGATCGTGCTCGAGGCGAGCGCGCCCGAAAACCGCCTCGCGATGACGTCGGACCTGCTTATCGCGCTTTACGTCGGGCTCTCGGTCCCAGTGATTGGGGCTGGAGTCGCGCTCGACCAGGGCGCAAGCGCGCCCGACACCGTGCTCGGGTTCGCGATCGTCGTTGGGCTGGGCGTTTGCATCACGGGATGGGCGCTGCTTGGACGCGGAGCCCGGCGCCGCGGGTAGTGCCACGGGAGGTGCGGTGCAACCGTCGCCGGGCGTAACCTCGGCGGCGATCGTGCTTTCGACGAACCCACCGAGGCGATGAGTGGTCAACTTCCCACCTGCGGGCGAGCTGCCGGACGCGATCAGGGTGCGCGGTGCGCGTCACAACAACCTCCGGGGCTTCGATGTCGACGTCCCGCTGTGGCGGACGGTCGTGGTGGTCGGAGTTTCGGGATCCGGTAAGACCTCGTTGGCCATGGGCACCCTTTACGCCGAGGGCCTTCAACGGCTGCTCACGGGACTGAGCACCTACAGCAGGCGGCGGCTGGCGCAGGCGCAGCGCCCCGATGTCGACCGGATCGAGCACCTACCCGCAGCCCTCGCGCTTCGTCAGCGGCCCCCGGTCCCCGGGCCACGCAGCACTGTCGGGACGATGTCGGAGGTGCTGAACGGGCTGCGCCTGATGATGTCGCGCCTCGGCTCGCACGTCTGCCCGAACGGTCACCGCGTCGAGCCGTCGGCGGCGACGATCGGCGTCGAGATCGTCTGCCCCGTCTGTGGCGTGACGTTCGAACATCCTGGCGCGGAGTCCTTCGCCTTCAACTCCTACGGCGCATGCCCGGCATGTCAGGGCCTCGGCGTGCGCTCCGAGGTGAACGTCGAAGCTTTGGTCCCCGACCAGGACAAGACGATCGAAGAAGGCGCCGTCCTGCCGTGGAACAGCGGCGGCCGGCGGCTGTCGATGTACGCGGCGGGGGAGCAGGGCGTCCGGTTGAACGTCCCGTTTCGCTCGCTCACCAAACGCGAGCGCGACATCGTGCTCTAC
>DATKHZ010000622.1:0-6483 GCA_035509995.1 Acidimicrobiales bacterium
GGCCGCGCTCTCGGTTGTGGCCGCGCTCTTGGTCGTAGACCGCGCTCTTGGTCGTGGACCGACGTATCGCTGGCGGCCGACCTATCGCCAGTCGCCAGTGGCCGACCTATTGGCGGTGGCGGCGCCGCCGGAAGAACCTTCTGGGCTGTTCGGTGCGCCGGTGGTGCTCCTCCATACGCCGCCGGATCAGCTCGCGCCGGGCCTGCAGGTCGCGGTAGGTGAGGCTGTCCACGTCTTCGCTTACCCCGACGGCCGCCCTTACCCCCGCGATGTCCAGTGGGCGTTCCCGCGGGTCGATGCCGATGTCGTGGGCTATCCGTTCGCCGTAGCGGTTAGCGAAGTACGTCGCTATTTCGGTCACTTCTGTGAACAGGTCGATATCGGGCGCCAGGGTCGCCAGCGAACCGTCGACAAAAAGAAGGTCCTTCACGAACAACATGAGGATCTTCGGGAACTTGGCCCCGTACTCGAGAAGACGCCTTGTCAGGTCGCGCACCTCGTTAAGCAGCTCCTCGGGTGCCAGAGTCGTTGGATCTACAAGGGGTTTGTCCAGTCCAAGGTCGCTCACGAGGGCATCGAGGTCTGTGTCCGGCGGGACAGCGCCCATGTCGCGCAGCGCGGAGAGCTGGAGACGGGGGTCGTTGAGAGACCCACCCATGAGCAGGCGGAGGAACGCGAGCCGGCGCACCTCGTCGAGGCGGCCCGTGATGCCGTAGTCGAGCAAAGCGACCCTTCCGTCGGTCTGCACGAACAGGTTGCCGCCATGGAGGTCCCCGTGGAAGACGCCGAACAGAGTTGCCCCTTCCAGGAACGCGATCAGCAGCGCCCTCACGACCGCAGAAGTGTCGATGCCGGCGTGCCTCATGCCCTCGACGTCGTCCCACGCAAAGCCGTCAAGGCGTTCCATCACAAGCACCCGACGGGTCACAAGCTCGGGGTGGGGCCGGGGTACGACAACGGAGCGCTGGTTCGTTTGCGCGATCACGCTTGCGATGTCCATCATGTTGTCCGCCTCGAGGCGGAAGTCGAGCTCCTCAACGATCGTTTCGGCGAACAGTTCGACCAGTGCCGGCGGGTTGGCGAGCGTAGCAACCGGGATGCGGCCGATCAGGTGAGGCGCCAGCCAGCTCATGGCGGCGATATCGCGCCTGACGAGGCCTGCGACCTTAGGGCGCTGCACCTTCACGACGACGGTCTCGCCGCTGCACAAACGTGCCGCATGAACCTGTGCGATCGATGCCGCCGCGATGGGGGCCGTGTCGAAATACTCGAAGACCTCGTGCAATGGCCGGCCTAAGTCTGCTTCCACCACGCTGCGGACATCGCGGAACGTCTCGGGTGGCACATGGTCGCGAAGCAGCCGGAACTCGCCGACGAGCTCGGGCGGGAAGACACCCTCGCCCGAAGACAGGATTTGGCCAAGCTTGATGTACGTCGGCCCAAGGTGCTCGAACGCTTTGCGGAGCCGGTGGGACAGGCCGGCCCGGGAGATCTCCCGGCGGCCCAGTCTGTTGGCTCTCCGCTTTTCGACGAAGCGCCACATAAGGATCGCCCAACCGAGCCTGGCTCCCGTGACGAGCACCCTCCATCCCGGCGGGACGCGGCGCCGGCGCAGGAGCTCGGGGACCTGGGCCGCCGTGGCCGCACGCAGCTCAGTGACATCGGCCCGCCAGGGCAGAGCCTTGCCCGTGAGGTCCCACGGCGGGTTGTCGCTGAAAGCCCCCATGGCCAGGTCGGGCGGGCCATCAAGCTCGCGGCGCGCTGAGGCACCGGCGCCGGCGGGCGCGCCGAGCCCGGAGGGACGAGCAGGTTCGCCAGCTGCAGTCATCAGGAGATCCCTGCTGACCCTAGTAGGCTGCTCAGCCGATGAGCGAGCTGCTAAAGCCCGGCGACCCCGCGCCGGCGTTCAACTTGCCTGACCAGACGGGTCACGAGGTCTCTTTGTCGAGCTTTCGGGGCCGCAAGGCGCTAATTTTTTTCTACCCGAAAGCGGATACCCCGGGGTGCACCACCCAGGCCTGCGGGCTGCGCGACGTGCTGGGCGAGGTGGGTAGCACCGCCGTGATCGGCATCAGCCCGGACCCTCCCAAGCGACAGGCCGCCTTCGACGCCAAGTTCTCTCTCGGTTTCCCTTTGCTGTCCGATGTGTCGCATACGGTCGCCGAGTCATACGGCGTATGGGTGGAGAAAAGCATGTACGGGCGCACCTACATGGGGATCCAGCGATCGGCCTTCCTCGTAAACGAGGACGGGACGCTGGGACAAGTCTGGTACAAGGTCGGGCCGGCCGCGACCGCAGAGAACCTGCTCAAAGCCCTCGCCCCTTAGTGGGGGGCGCTAAAAGGTGGGGGGCGCTAAAAGGCAGTCCGTCACGCAGGGATGAGCAAGAGGGAGCCGTTGTGGCCCCCGAAGCCGAACGAGTTGGAAACGACCGGCCCCGGTTCCCATTCCCTCGGGCCACCCATGACAACGTCGAGCTGGAACGTCGGGTCGACCTCGGTCGTCCCGGTGGTGGGGGGGATCAGGCGGTGCGCGAAGGTGAGCGCGACGGCGACCGCCTCGATCGCCCCGGCGGCCGCCAGGGTATGGCCGATCACTCCCTTTATCGAAGTCACCGCTGGCCCGGGCGAACCGAAAACCTTGTAGATCGCCTCTGCCTCAGCCGCGTCACCCGGCGGGGTGGAGGTGCCATGGCTGTTGACGTGGGTCACGTCCGAGGGGGAAAGCCGTGCGTCGGCCATTGCGAGCTCCATGCAGCGGGCGGCCCCGCTCCCGTCAGGGGACGGAGCGGTTATGTGGTGCGCATCCGCAGTGCTGGCGGCCCCGGCGAGCTCGGCATAGATATGTGCCCCTCGGGCTATGGCGCGGGAGCGCTCTTCGAGCACGACTACTCCTGCTCCTTCACCTATGACGAAGCCGTCACGATGCGTGTCGAAGGGCATGGAAACGCCCGAGCGAGAAAGGGCCGTCATGTTGGCGAAGCCCGCCACGCCAAGGTCTGCGAGAGGCGCTTCGGTCCCGCCGGCAACCACCACGTCGCAACGGCCCATCGCGATCAGCCGCCCGGCGTTCGCGATGCTCTGGGTGCCCGCAGCGCACGCCGTGACGGTGGTCTCGCAAGGACCGCGGAGCCCGTACCGCATGGAAATGTCTGCGGCCGAGCGGTTGCACATCATCATCGGCACCAGGAAGGGGCTAACCCGGTCAGCGCCTTTTGCCGTTAGCACCCTGTCCTGTTCGCAGAGCGTGTCGAGGCCGCCGACACCGGTGCCGACCAACGTCCCGGCCCGGTCAGGGTCGCCGCGCACCGCCTCGATGCCTCCGGAGTCATTGACCGCCTCGTCGGCAGCAGCCGCCGCGAGCTGCACAAAGCGGTCCGCCCGGCGCACTTCCTTGGGCCCGAACAGGCCGCTCACGTCGAGGCCCTCGACAGGCCGCACCCTGCCGACGGGTGCCGGGCTGAGCAAGCCTTGCCAGAACCGCTCGACCCCGATGCCGCATGAGGTCGCGACCCCGAGGCCGGTGACGACCACTCGCCGTCCGGCGACGGCCCCCGTGCCGTCCGGCGCGCCCAGGACAGCAAGCATCAGAGTTTGGACGCCACCAGCTCGTAGGCCTGGCCCACGGTCTGCACGCCTTCCAGCTCCGCCTCGGGGACGTCGATCCCGAAGCGCTCCTCGAGCGCCATCACGAGCTCTACCAGGTCGAGGCTGTCAGCGTCGAGGTCGTCCGCGAAGCGAGCCTCGGGGACGATCTTGGACGGCTCAACCTGCAGGACCTCGACAGCGCATTGTTTGAAAAGGTCGTAAGACTCTTCGGGGCCCATTTGTCCTCCCATGCTTCCTCCATGTGCTCGCGAGCGGGATTTTCACAATCTAGTGCCTGAGCTCAGCCTGATCGGCCTTTGGCGGGCACTTCGCACGCGTGATGGTCTGCATCAGCGTGTTCAGCGTGCGGGGTCGGTCCCCCAGCGCCAAACGGCCGATGCCCATGTCATCCCAGCGCCAAAGCCGGCAAATAACACTATGTCCCCGTCTTTGAGCCGCCCGGCATTGGCTGCCTCGGTGAGTGCGATCGGGATCGACGCCGAAGAGGTGTTGCCAGCATGCTCGATGACTGAGGCGATGCGGTCCGCCGGGATGCCGAGGCGTTCGGCAACCGCATCCATTATCCGGATATTGGCCTGATGAGGGACAAAAAGGGCGATGTCGTCTGTACCAAGTTTGGCATGCTCCAGGCTCTTTGTAGCTGAGTCCACTGTTACGCGCACGGCTTTTCGGAAGACCTCCTGGCCCCGCATTTTCATCCCGCCGCCCAAATCAGCGTAGAAAAGAGGCTGTAACGACCCGTCGACGCCGATATCCCAACCGAGGAGCGCGGGTTCGCCGGCTACCGCTTCAATAACAACAGCGCCGGCTCCATCGCCGAAAAGGAAAGCATTCGAACGGTCCGACCAATCGGTTATCCGGGTCAAGGTCTCGGCGCCAATCAGAAGTACACGCTCAGCTCCGGTCGTGATGAACCCCGCGGCGGTGACAAGCCCGTATGTAAAGCCAGCGCAGGCAGCATTTATGTCCATGCCGCCGCCTTTTATGGAAAGAGCATTTGCCAAGGGCGAGGAAGTCGCCGGGACCATCTGGTCGGGGCTGGTCGTGCAAAGCACCAGCAGGTCGATGTCGGCTCCGTTGAGGCCTGCCATTTCGAGAGCACCGCGGCCCGCTTCGGCTGCCAGTTGGGCCGTGGTGCCCATCCCGTCGGGTGGGCTCACCGGCGGCCTGGGGTTGACGAACGGCCCGTCCGCAGCCCGACGTTCTCTTATCCCGGTCCGCTCGACTATCCACTGGTCGCTCGTGTCGAACAGCGTCATGATGTCTTGGTTGGTCACCACCGTTGGCGGAAGGGCGCTCGCCCAGCCGGTTATTGCGCAGCCTGTGCCGGACATCGTGCCCACGCTATCGAGCCCGGAGCCATGCAACGGGTTGGCCGGCCTGGACCCGTTCGCCAGGATGAGCTAGTACGCCCATGAGTTCACCGGCAAAGGGGCTCCGCACCTCGATGCCCGAGACCGTGCCCAGCAGGTCACCTATCTCAACTGGCGTGCCCTCGGTCGCCGGGGTGAGCGCAGGGCTTGAGGGGCCGGCTGCGCTCGGGGCCGGCGCGGCAGCGACGGCCGAGGAAGGCGCCGATGGCGCCAGTTCGAAGATGCCAGCGCAGGGGCTGATCACGAGCCTCTCAGATACGTAGAGCCGCTCGCCCTGGTGGCCTTCGGCGATGCCCTGCAACGCCGTGTCACCGGTCAGGTTCGCGACCAGGGTGTCGAGGTCGTCCGGGGCCGTTATCGGCACCGTCGCCGCCTCCGGCAGCGTCGCCCTCACGAAGGCCGAGAGCGGGCCCCTCGGCCCGAGCTCGCAGAACAGGTTGTCGCCGTCCCATTCGTCCGTGCGCATGACCGCAGCCAAGGCGAGGACGCTCTGGCGCCAGCGCACCGGGCTACGCAGCTGAGCGGAAAGCAGTGCCGCCCACTCGCCGGCGCCCTCGTGGGGTAGGGCGTCCACGTTGGCGACGACGGGAACGGCTAGGTCGTAAAAAGTCGTGCTTTCGAGCGCCTTCCGCAGCCGCGGTTGGGCGGCAGCCATGAGCGCCGTGTGGAAGGCACCGCCAACGGCGACCTCGCTAACCCGCGTGGCGCCCAGTTCTTTTGCCACCTCGGCTGCCCGGTAGGTTTCGAGCGGGCGGCCCGCGATAACGCAGTCGCCGGGAGCGTTGGAGTTGGCGAGCCAAACGTCCCCGTCTGCCCGCCGGCAGGCGATGCGCGCCCGCTCGTCGTCAATCCCCGATATCGACAACATGATCCCGGGATTGTCCTCGGACGCCTCCTGCATCGCTTCGCCCCTTTCGGCGACCAGCCTCACTGCGTCTTCGAAGCCGACACAGCCAGATGCGACCAGCGCCGTGTACTCGCCCAAGCTGTGCCCGGCACAGACCGTGGGCTCGATACCGAGGCGTTCGACGGCGTCGAGCACCACGAGGCCTATGACGAATGTGGCCAGCTGAGCGTTGCGCGTCTCGGTTAGCTCTTCGACACCGGCGTCGAGCAGCAGGTGCTCCACGTCGCGGCCCGCGATGCTGCTCGCGTCCTGCACGAGCTCCCAAGAGGGATGGTCGCGCCAGAGCTGTCCCATACCTGGTCTTTGCGACCCTTGTCCAGGAAAAACGAACGCCGGCAAGCCGCGGCCCTCCTTCGGTCTTCCAACATTCTGACCTAGTTGCGCCCGTGAAGGTAACAATCGGGTGAACTGGCTGTTACGGGCGGCGATTGACGGCAGGGCACGCCTCCAACTAAGCAGCTAATCGTCATGACCGACCCAGCCGGACCGTCGGGGGATCAGCCACCGACCACGCTTAAGCGGACGCTGCGACCGGGCCCGGTCCGGCGCAGCGGCCTCGAAGGTGAGTACCGCCGTCTCGTCTACGGCCCCGGCG
>DATKHZ010000623.1:0-2632 GCA_035509995.1 Acidimicrobiales bacterium
GGGCGGATATGGCGAGTGTGGAGTCGACGACGTCTATTACGAAGCCATCGCCCCTGAACAAAATACTTCTCGCATCTCCGCAGCTCTGTGTGGCGGCACACGCGGTTTCGAACGAGTGGTAATCGTTCGCCATGGTCATGCCGGTGACGACGAGCAAAACCGCGAGCACTCCTAGGGCGCCGAGCGCCCAGTAGACCTGTCGGTAGTGGAGCTTCCAGATGAGCTGGTTCATGATGCAGCCCATAAGGAAGCGGGGTGAGCGGTTCCCTCGGGCTCCTCTTGGCCCATGTAAGCAAGGACGATGTCCTCGAGCCCGACCTCGTCCACCTGCCAGGACGGGTCGAGGACCGGGCCGTTTGTCTGGACGAGGAGCCTCGTCTGGTTGGCGGTGTGCGTCGCCTTCACCACGCTCAGCCTGGGTTCGATGTCTGAGAGCTTCCGTCGTGGGCCGATGAGCACCCGGTGCGTCGCAAGGATGTGGTCGATGTCATCGCAGATCTGCGCCCGGGACGCGGCCAGCAACACGAGGTGGTCGCAGACCCTTTCCAGGTCGTGGAGAAGGTGGGAGGACAGGACCACCGAGAGATCGCCCTCTGCCACCGCTTCTGTGAGCGAGGTAAGGAACATCCTTCTGGCCAAAGGGTCCAGCGCGGCCACCGGTTCGTCGAGTAGCAAGACCCGGGGCCGCTTGGCCAGCGCGAGCCCGAGCGCGACCTGCGCGCGCTGGCCGCCCGAAAGAGTGGAGACCGGCCGGCCGGTGGGGATCCCGAGAACTGCGAGGCGCTGGCGTGCGCCCGCAGCATCCCATATCCGGTTCAGCCCCGCCCCAACCTCGAGGTGCTGCTCTGCTGTCAACCGCCTGTACAACGGGATGTCCTGGGCGAGATAACCGATGCTGGAGAGGAACTCTTCGCTCTGCTCGGGCGAGCGGCCCAGGACCGAAGCCGTGCCCGCCGTGGGGGTGGACAGGCCCGCGAGAACACGCAAAAGAGTGGTCTTGCCGGCGCCGTTGGGGCCGACGAGCGCTGTGATATGGCCCTGAGGGATCACGAGCGAACATTCCTGCAGCGCCCATAGGGGCCCGTAGCGCTTGCCGAGCCCCGAAGTCTCGATGGCGGGGGGAGTAAAGGCGGGCCCGCTCATGCGATCTGCTCCGCGCTCGGGCTCCGCAACGCGCTCTGTACGAGCGACTCGATGGACTCGTCGTCCATGCCCTCGGACCGGGCGCTCTCGACCCATCTGGCGAGGCTTCGCGCCAGTCGCGCATGGGTACCCGGTGGGGGGCCATCGGGCCGGCGCGAGACGAACGTGCCCACACCTTGGCGACCCTCGACGAGGCCCTCGTGCTCGAGGTGCCAGTACGCCTTCATCACCGTGTTGGGGTTGATCGCCACCTCGGCGACCACCTCCTTCACGGTCGGCAGCTTGTCCCCGACGTCGAGCAGGCCCATCCGTACCGCCTGCTTGACCTGCTGGACGATCTGGAGGTACGCGGGTACGCCCGAGTCGGGCCTCAAATGAAAGCTGATCGACTGCCTCAGCACTTCTCTAGTCACCTAGAGAAGAGTAGTAACCCGTCCCGCCTTTGTCAAGCCGCCGAGCCGGCTCGACGGCTAGGGAGCCCTACCTATCTCAACCCGCGGAAGCGTTCCCAACCCGCGGTAGCGTTCCAGGTATCGACGTTCTGCTTACCAAGACCCGAGCCGCTAGGACGACCGGACTGCCGAAGGAAGGGCCTCGGCGCCGGCTCGCTGGGGTGGCACTGGTTACGGCGCTGACCGCGCTGACCGCCTCGTGCGGTTCGAGCGGCCACAATGGCAGCACGACCACCTCAGCTCCTACCACGACCGGAAGTCCCACCACCACCAAGCCCACGACCACCACCACGACCACAGCCCCTGTAACACAGGCCCACGGGCCGGAGACGGTTCTCTCCCCCATTGGCCTCAACGTGCGGGCAGGGCCGTCCAAATCCGCGAAGGTGATAGGCAGCGCGGCCCAGGGGACCGTTCTTCAGCTGCTGGGCCACACCAGCCAGCACGGAGGTTGGTACAAGGTGCAGGGCGCCAGCGTCACCGGCTGGATCAGCGCCAACCCGGCCTACAGCGCCCACGGGCCGTTCGGCTCTTACACGTCGACGGCTTTCAGCGTCCTTTACCCAGCGGGCTGGACGGCCACGGGTTCTCCGCGGTCCGGGGTCACCTTCCGCTCCCCCTCGCCCACCGAGAAGGTCGTCATCACAACGGCCGCCAACATCGCCAAACTGCCTCCCGTCAGCCATGGGGTGGGGATTTCGCAAAGCAGCTCACGAATATTCGTGGCCTGCGGTGTCACCGGCTACTTCGTCACCTACACGACCTCAGCCCCCAACCGTTTCCTCGCCGGTATCCCCCTTCTCCTCGACGCTCACCACGCGCTTGGCCTGAGAGCGACGTTCACCTCCTTGTCGCAGCTGCGAACGCTGCTCGATTTCGTTAACTCGCTTTCATTCCCCGTTGCGCAATGCATCGGCGGGCCACCAACCACGACTACGGTCGCGCACGGCAAGGTGGCGCACGGCAAGGTCGCGCACGGCAAGGGCCCGGGAACCACGTCTACTCGCGTTTGAGCGAGATTGCCAGGCTGGGAACCA
>DATKHZ010000624.1:0-5378 GCA_035509995.1 Acidimicrobiales bacterium
CGGGATACGCAGATCATCGTCACGTCGCGGGCCTTGAGGTGGGCGAGCACGCCGTTGAAACTGTCGGCGGTTGACGAGCAGCTGGGACATCCGCCGTCGTAGTCAGGGCCGTACATGAAGTGGTAAACGACCAACTGCGAACGGCCGTCAAACAGCTCCGCCAGGGTCCTGGCGCCGTCTCGGGTGTGGAGCATGTACTCCTTGTCGACGGGCACCCAAGGAAGCTCCCGACGCTGTCGGGCGAGCCCATCGCCCGTCCGCGTATGCTCCTTCTCGCGCACGAGCAGCTCGGCGCTCGCCGCGAGCCATTCGTCGCGCGTCCCCGTGCGATGACTGGTCATTTTTTCGTTCGTCATCGTCCACTCCTCGAAATTTGAGCGCTAGTGCTTTCGTTTCTTCTTCTGTGTTGCGTGGGTTGCCTCGGCGAGCCGTTTGAGCGAGGCGAGCCGGCGGTCCCACTGCGCGGCGACGTCAGCCATGGCCTTAGTGGCTTGATCGAGGCGGTCTGCTTCTACCCAGTAAAGGACCTCCCGGCCCTGCTTGCGCCGGCTGATCAGCCCGGCCTGTTCGAGCACGACCAGATGTTTAGAGACCGCTTGTCGAGAGAAGGGCACGTGGCCGGCCAACCAGCTTGCGCTGACGTCGCCGGTGCCGACCAGGAGGTCGAGCACCCGACGACGAGACGGGTCGGCGATCGCCGACCACAGCTCGTCGTCGGCCTGCGTCGTCATCTCGACTGACGCGCCTCGAGGACGCTGGCGAGACGTCCCAGGAACTCGCCCCACCCCTCCTTGTGCTCGTCGGCATAGCGCTGCTTTTCCCCGTCGGGCCAGTCGCGCAGTTCGTGGCCGCTTTCGGTCACTCGAAGACGGGTTCGCTCGTCGCCCTCGGACGTCAGAGTGAACTCAACGAGCATCGAGTTGCCTGCCACCGGTTCCTCCCCGCCGGGATGGTTCCAGTGGAACGAAAAGCGAGTCGGTGGATCGACCGTCTCCACGACGACCGGGCCGCCCTGGTCCCCGAATTGCAGGTAGCCGTGCGCGCCCGGTTCGACCACCAGGTCCACCCGATCGGCGAACCACTGGCTCATCTGATCGGGCTCGGTGATGGTGCGCCATACCACCTCTACCGGTGCCTCGATCAGGACTTCACGCTCAATCACTAGGCCTGCCATCAGTCTTCGCTCCTTCTCAGCTCATTGGCGGTCATCGCTGACCTCACACTCGATCTGCAACCAATGGTAGCACATGAGGTGGCTATGTGCTACCATTGGTTGCACATTGTCCTTCCGGGCTCCCCGAGGAGCAGACAAGGGGAAAGGACCACTTGAAATGACAACCTCAGGAAAACCAGCTTTGGTGACAGGGCCCAACCTGGGTACCGGCGTGACTGGGCATCGAGCGGCCGTCGTATCGAGCGCTCTCGTGACGACGGTTGGGTTCTCCGCCGCAGCGTGGGTCGTTGCGGTCGGTCAGATGAACGGGATGGACATGGGCGTTGCGACACGCGTCGGGTCGTTCGGGTCGTTCCTCGTCCTTTGGGTTGCGATGATGGCGGCAATGATGCTGCCGGGCGCGGCGCCGGCAGTCTTGCGAGGCGCCCGAGCCGACGGTCGCGTCGGCTCTGCACCGTTGTTCGTAGGGTCATACCTTTTCGTCTGGACACTGGCCGGCCTTGGGGTGTTTACGCTTTATGGGCCTCACGGCTCAATGGCAGCTGGCGTGTTCACAGTCATGGCAGGCTTCTACGAGCTCACGCCGCTAAAGCGGTATTTCCGGCAGCGCTGTCGAGCGAGCATCCGATCTGGGTTCGAGTTTGGCTTCTGCTGCCTTGGTTCGAGTATCGGACTGATGCTGATGTTGCTCGCACTTGGCGCCATGAGCGTTACCTGGATGACTGCGATCGCTGTCGTCGCCGGCGCTCAGAAGCTCGTCCCCGCAAGAGCCGCGATCGATGCGCCACTGGCACTGCTGATAGTCGGGTTTGGAGCCCTCGTTCTCATTGCGCCATCTGCGGTACCGGGGCTCCTGCCTTCGCCAAATTGAACTGGAGGTGAACTGAAGGGGAAGATTTCCGGAACGGGTCCACGCCCGACCTGCTCCTAGCGGCTAAAACCGTGACCATGGCGCACGACGGCGGCCAAAGCAGGCTCGACCGAGAGGTCACCCATCTGTTCTCATTGGTAAGCGAGGCCCTTGCCGGCGCCACCGACGCCCTGTTGGCGGCGGAACCTGCTGCGGCCAGCCGGGTAGTCGCCGCCGACGAGTTAGTGGACACCATGACGGCCCAGCTGAGCAGCCGGATCTGGGAAGACTTCGACCGCCTGGCCCCCGCCAGCCCCCGGCTCCGGCACCTCGTCGGGCTCTTGGCGGTCCTACCCGAGCTCGAACGTAGTGCCGACTTGGCCGCTCATATTGCCCAACGAGCGGTCACCCACCTTGGGCCGAGCATGTCCCCTGGCAGCCGAGGCATCGTGCAGCGGATGTCCGACGTTGCCCTCGAGATGTGGGGAGCGGTCGCCGCAAGCTATGTGAACCGCACCGCTGCCGGTACTGCGCTAGATGAGGCCGACGAGGAGCTCGACATCCTCTTGGAGCGCCTCACCAGCGAGGTCGCCTCCTCGGCGATGCCGGCCCAGGTGGCCGCCCAGGTCACCTTGCTCGGCCGTTTCTACGAGCGGCTCGGCGACCACGCCGTCAACCTCGCCAGGCGGATCGAACTGCTCCCCGGGGTTAACGGCGACGACAGCAAGGACTGAACGGTTGAGGCACCACGGTTCGCTAACTCGGGCCGAGCCAGAGCCGGAGGGCTAAGCCGAGCCCGACCAGTGCTACAGCCCAGCGAAGGACGTCACCTCGCACGCGTCGCGCCACTAATGGCCCGACCGTACTGCCGGCAAAGGTCCCGATCCCAAGTGGCACGACCGCGGCCCAATCGACCCGGGTGAACAAAACGAGGATCGTGGCCGAGACGGCGGAGGCCACACCTACCAGCACGTTTTTCAGTGCGTTCGCCCTCACAACGTCACGCTCAACCGTCAACAGCAATAAGGCCAGGGTCATGACACCCGACCCAGCCCCGAAGTAGCCGCTGTACACCGAAACCGGGACCAGGCCGCAAGGCAACAGGAGGCGTTCGCCTCGGCGGCGGCGTCGTTCCCTCCATGACGTAAGGCTCGGTTGGGCGAGCAGGGCCAGCGACCCCGCAACCACCAGGAAGGGCACGACCTTGGCGAACGACTTCGAGGGGGTCAACAACAACAGTGCGGCGCCGGCGCCACCACACGTTGCGGTCAGCACCGCCCAGCGCCATAGCCACGGGCCTTTGCCGCGCAGCTCTGGGCGCGAAGCCAAGGCCGACCCTGGCAGATAGGTAACCAAAGCTACGATGTTCGCAACGTTGGCTGGCGCGGCCGCGATGCCAACCCATAGCAGCGCCGGGTACGAGATCAGCGACGTAATGCCGCCAGCCGTCCCCACGACACCGGCAATACCGCCTGCAGCCAGTAGGACCAGGGTATCGGCGGTCGAGACCACGCCCCACCCTATGCCCGAGGCTGCGGGTGCCGGATGGCCGGGATCTCCGGCGGGCCGGCGTTACAGGTTGCCGATCTGCCTGGCCGGGCCCATGACCACGACCGGCGACTGTCTGGGGTCGAGCCAGCGCAGGAAGCGATCCAGGTCGCCCAGCGAAATGGACACGCAGCCAACCGTGGGTTCGCCGAAGTTGGCGTGGATGAAGATGCCCGAGCCCGTGTAGGGCACTACCGGGTGGGTGTTGTAGTCGACTACGGCGAAGCTGGAATATGCGACCGTTTCGGTCCAGAGAGCTTCGCTGTCGCCGCCGAATGGTGGCTGCTGGCCGCAGGGTACATGCTGGAAGGTGTTGTACCCGCTCGACGTGGGGTCCTCGTCCCACCAGTCACCGCAGACAAGGCGGTGGTAGGGCTCTTGGGTACCGGGGTCGGGAGCGTTGCCATATATGACCGGTCCGATACCGAAAATACCAACCGGTGTGGTGCCGTCGCCCTCCCGGTGGTGGTCGGAAAAGCCGTTGCGCCCGATCAGCGCCGTCCATGAAGGGCTCGCCGCGGCCCAACAACGGCCCGTTCGCTGCCATAGTTGCAGCTTCGCCAGAGTGGTGCCGCTGTTAGGTGCCTCGACGCTGACCAATTGGCGGGCTTTCCCGGTCGACGCCAGCCTGGCGGGCAGGTTGGCCGGGCACGCCAGAGCTTTTTCGGTCAGGGGCCCCAGTCTTGCCAGAGCCGGGAGAGCGGGCCCCGCGACGGTGCCCGAAGCGACCAGCCACAGAACGGCGAGAGCCGCTCGAGCCTGGTGCCGCCCGGCCACGGACCTAGTCTTCAGGGGCATCTTCCACTCTTACCAACTGAAGCTGGCCCTGACGGCGCTACTGATGGCTGGAGCCGGCTATTCAGGCCATGCAAATGTCAATCACACTTTTTCGGCCGCGGGCACCCCCGCCGCCCCGCCTTTCGCGGCCGTGGTCAACGCCGTGACCGCGGCTGAGGTGCCTTACACCTGGCGGACGGGCTGCCCGGTGGCCCCCTCGGCACTGCGAATGTTGCACCTCGGCTACTGGGGCTTCGACGACAAAGCCCATACCGGGACCATGGTGGTCAACGCATCGGTGGTGACCAGCGTCATTAAAGTGTTCCGCACTCTCTACGACGGGCGGTTCCCGATCAAGGAAATGGTGCCCCAAGACAGGTACCGCGGCAACGACAACGCCGCGGCCGCGGCCGACGACACCTCGGGGTTCAACTGCCGCTACGCGGTCGCCCCGGGGCCGCCGCAGTGGTCGGTGCACGCTTACGGGGAGGCGATCGATGTGAACGACGTCCAGAACCCTTATGTTTACGGCTCCATCATCATTCCGCCGGCCGGTCGGGCTTACCTGGACCGCAGCGACGTTAGGCCGGGGATGGCGGTGCCGGGTGGCGAACTGGTGGAAGCGTTCAAATCGGTCGGCTGGTACTGGGGGGGGCGCTGGACAGGCTCGCCCGACTACCAGCACTTCTCGTCGACCGGCGGCTAGCCCGGGGCGAAGCGGCGCCGCCCGGGAGTGGCATCACGCGCACGTGAGGCGCGAGGCTGGGCTATGCGTTTCATAGTGCTTGGGGCGGGTGCCGTCGGGGGCGTTGTGGGGGGCCGGTTGTTCGAGTACGGCCACGACGTCGTGCTGGTCGCCCGCGGAGAACATGGGAAGGTCCTTGCTGAGGACGGGCTGACCCAGGCGTCCGCCACAGGTGTCCTGACCTTGCCGGTGCCCGCCACCGACAGCCTTGAGACTGTCCGCTGGCACGGTGACGAAATCGTCCTGATGGCGGTCAAGAGCCAGGACACCGAGGAAGCATTGCG
>DATKHZ010000625.1:0-8081 GCA_035509995.1 Acidimicrobiales bacterium
CCCGCAGTCCTTCCCACGTACAGGCGGGGACCTGATCTATGACCTCAACGGGCCTCCTACCGACGCCCACGGGAATGCGTATGGGAGCAGCCCTCTCTTGCTGCAGTTGAAGGCTGACCACCTTCAGCAGTTGAGCACCGAGTTCCTGACCAAGTGGCTGGCGCAGGCGAGCGCGCAAACGGTCCTTTCCGGGAGCGACGACGTCTCGCTCATAGCCAATGAGATCAAAAACATTTTTGCCGCCGGGCGCTACCCGATGATCGAGCTCAACGACGGCAACGGCGGGGGTGGCCACGTAGTCGTCGCATACGACCTGGAGCCACGGGGAAACGGGGGCTACAACATCTACGTCTACGACAACAACCTGCCGTTCACGAGCGGCGAAGGCACCGATGGCGGTACGCATGCGAGCGCCGTGCAGTCGAGCGTCATCGACCTTGAGCCCAACGGGACATGGCAGATGCCGAGCACCGCCGAGCCCGACAACGCGCCGTTCCAGGGCGGCCCAAGCGCCATCGTTGTGACCGACCCCGCCAGCATCCCTGTCCACCCGACCCTGGCCACTCTCGGCGGGGCGGCGCCCAGCTTGCTTTTCTCGAGTGCCGGCACACCGGGGAGCTCAGGCGCCGCCCAAGCCAGCAGTGCAGCCGTCACGCAAGTCGCTGCGGGCGCGAAGACCTTGTACACCTCCGCCGGGACGCTCAATACCAATCCCTCTACGCACCTCGACGCCGCTCCGTTCGCGCCCTTCGTCGGCAGTACATCTGACAAGCGCGGGCCCGACCTGACCATCATCGGGCCTGATGTGGGCCCGGTCGACCTCACCTGGCGGAACAGGGGTAGCGGCCCGGCCGCGGAGACCTTTATATCCGGCAGCTTCGAGGGAAGTATCCAGGACGCGGCCGCCGCGGGCACTCCCGCCCACGGATCCTTTACGCCGGCCAACGGTTCGGTGGGTTACTCCGGCTCCGCCGCTGCGCCGGTGTCGCTCAACATTGACCGTCAGACTGGCGCCGGGCCGGTCGACGCCTCCATCACGACGTCCTCCGGGCGGGGTTCGGACCAACTTTCGGTCGCCCAGGGCGGGAGCGTGGGCATAAGCCACACCGGGCCGCTGACCACCTTCCGGTTGACATTGTCGTCGGAGCCGCACAACGGCTTGCCGGCCACGTTCACGAGCGGGCCCATTGCTATCTCGGGCGGCCAGACCGCGACGATCAGCGGCATCCATTGGGGCTCGCTTTCCTCTGGCACGATCGGAGTGAAGGTCGGAAAGCGCCGGATGGTATTGCACAACCACGCACCGCTCGCCCATCTCGTTTCCGTCCGGCACGTGATCGTCCATCAGCTCGCGCACCATCAGGTCCAAGTCGTGGTGACCGGCCGTCTCACACCCCAGAGCGGGGCTCTTAGCGGCGTAGTTGTCTGGGTGATCCGATCGGGCAAGTCCGTCCTCGCTCACCACAGCACCTCACTCGGCAGGATAGGAGGGCCTTTCAGCGCCTCTTGGACTGTGAAGTTGGCGCCCGCAAAGGGCCTCGCCCTTCGCACAGAAGTGCTTGCCGTCTCGGAAAAAGGCCCGACCGCCGCGGCCAGTACGTTCACGCGTTCGACGACGTTCAACGCGAGCTGAAGGGCGCTCTGCGGCACGGCCAGCTGGTGGCGCAGCACAGCGATCTCGACGTCTTTGTCGCCGAGGCGTCATCAGTGCCGCTCAGGCGTCAACAGTAGCCGAACTCGGACGCGCGTCCCAAGGCCTTGCACAGTTTGCCCCCTGTCGCGGACCTATCTCCACCGTCCCAGGTTCCTATGGCTGCGTCGAGGAGGGACTCAACTTCGTCAAGCGGGCGCATCAAAGAAGGCTCAAGTAGCTGGTGCCCGGCATCAACCGCGTCAGCGGTCTGCGCCGCATCCAGGCGTACGGACATGAGCGGCCAAGGGCATAGCCCTTTGTGGTTGGCGGTGTAGGTGGATGCAGTGAATGCGCTGCCACCCCAAAGTTCCAACGCCTCATTTGCTGAGCCAACCACTTCGCTGTACGTTCAGGCTATGACCGGCCGAACCAAACTCCTTCTGGTTCCTGCTCTACCTGTCGCCCTGGGACGCACGCCTCCCGGTCCCGTTCGGGCCGCGGGGCGTTCACGGCATCTGGGAAGGGTCGGTAGCGCCGCCCTCGCTGCAGGCATGGTGGCCAGTGTTGGCTTGGGCACTTCGCCGGCGACGGCTGTCGCCGCCTCGAGAGCGCTGGGCGCTTCCGGGCCGGTGCCGGGGACGATCTTCGTCGCCAACGCTGGCGCGGACGGCAATGGGTCCGCGGGCACCGGACCAGGGTCCATCACCTTGTACCGCCCTGGCGCGGGCGGCAATGCCCGCCCGGAAGCCACGGTCACTAAAGGAGTAGATGGTCCGGGCAGCATCACTTTCGACGCCTTGGGCGACCTGTGGGTGGCCAACCAGCTCGGGTCCTCGGGAACCGGAACAATTGTTGAGTACAGCCGGGCTGGGCTCGCCAAGGCTTCGCCGGTCCCCAGCGTCACGATCTCTTACATGGCTGGGAGCCTATCCTTTGACCCCTCGGGCGATCTCTGGGCGGGCAACGGGTCGACCGCGGTCGAGTTCACCAAGTCACAGCTGGCCAGGTCTGGGGCCCCGAAGCCTGTGGTCACCCTCAGCCCGATCACCTGCAGCATTGGGTTTGACCCCTCCGGCAACCTGTGGCAAGGCAGCAGTGCGGACTCGCTATCCGAGTGGGCCAAGGCAGGGCTCACCAAGTCGGGGTCGCCTGCACCGAAAGTGACGATCAGCTGGAGCAAGCTGAAGGCCCCTTGCAAGCCGGCGTTCGACCGCTCGGGCAACCTGTGGGTCGCGAGCTACTTCGGAACCAACACGGTCGAGTTCACCAAAGCGCAGCTGGCCAGGAACGGGTCGCAGGCGCCAAAGGTCGTCATTTCCTCATCGAGCCTCAGTGGCCCAGGCGACGTCGCGGTCAGCTCCGCGGACGCCCTGTGGGTGCCCAGTTCGGGCAACAACACGGTGGTCGAGTTCACCAAGGCGCAGCTGGCCCGGTCGGGTTCGCCAGCGCCCGCTTTGACCATCGTTGGCCCAGCCACAGGGCTGAACTGGCCCCGGGCCATCGCAATCGAGCCATAACGGCCCCGGACCACACCCTCGCACAAGTTGGCCGCCCTGACCGGGTTCGGCGAGCCTGAGGCAGCCGAACCATCGCTGGGCGCGGAGTTCGGGCTGTGACGGCGTCAGGCTCTGGCGTGCTGGTAGGTGTAGGTTACCTCGGCGCTAATGACGTAGACGCTGAAAGAGAGGCTCTTTGCGTCCTTTAGGTCCGCGGGGACCGGGATGGTGAAGTCCTTTGCCCCCTGCGTGCGGTTCGGGTAGTGGATGCCGAAGGTTTGTGCGAAATCTGGGGCGGTCAGGCCCATTTGGAACCCCAGTGGCTGCGGGGGCTCCACATCTGCGACCTTGATCCCGACCGCGACCGAGAACGACCGGCCGGGCCTGAGCGACTTCGGCACCTGCCAGGTGTAGCTAACCTTCCAGTTGCCGCCATTGCCTGCGCCGCCATTCGCGCCGGTGTGATCGTCGACGGCTGTGCCGGCGGCGGCGTTGATCTTCAACTCCTTGGCGTTCGGGTTACTCACCACCGGCGGCGCCAGCACGAATGAGCCGGGGGCCGCGGTTGGAGTTATCGCGGTCGTCGTCGTCGACCCCGCCGTACTCCCGGGGTTGGAGGTTTCGCCGACCGACACCGTGCAGCGCGGGTTTGGGTGGGACGGATCGTTGCGGCAAGCGTGCTGGAGGCGCATACCGCCGTTGTTGGAGTGGTTGGGGTCGACCAAGTCGCCATTGGCGCTCCAGCTGATCGGCCACGCCTCGTAAAACGGGCCGTTCGGGACGCGGTACTTGTAGACGACGTGGACAGTCACGCTCTGGCCGGGCTTGAGCGGGCCGATGTCGCAGTACGTGCTGTACCCGGTGTACGACTCTTGTTGGAAGACGTCCGCCGAAAAGTAGTAGCTGCACTTGTCGGGCTCGATACCCGCGCCGCTCACGAAGACGGCGGCGTTGGCGGGGGACGAAGCTGTTACCAGGTGCCTCGTGTACGCCCCGGCGCTTACTTCCACCTCCGACGCCGCGCCCGGACCGTTGTTGCGGACCATGAAGCTCCCACTGAACACGCCTGACGTGGTCCCGAACCCCTGCGGTGCGGTCGCCTCGATGTCGGCCGCGAATACCGCGTCGATGTCCGCGTAAACCCCGTAGTCGTCCTCGTTGGTGTTGCAGGGGCCTTTGCCGGTGTTACCTTTTTTTGCCTCCACGGTCAAGGTGTTGAAGCCGATGTCGAACAGGTCTCGCTTCCCCGGCAGATCCTCCATGTGAACACTTTTCAGTGTCGTGAGAGCGCTCCTGTTGTTGATGAGGATTTTCATCGTCAGCGGCCGGTCATTGAGGGAAGCGAGCGAGACGGTCAGCGTCTCCGCCGGGCCGGGGAGGTAGATCTTCTTCGTGAACTGGACCATCTGCGAGCCGCCGTCACACTTCTTCGCCCACATGTAGACGGCCCCACAATCCCAATGGGGCCAGTCGGGGTGGTTGACGTTTATGACATCTATGCCGCCCGCCCATCCACAGTCGCGGCTCGCCGCTATGCCTACCGGGCTCGTACCAAGCTCCAGCTCGCTCTTCACGGCGTCGAAGTACGCATGCTGCTTCCAGGCAGTCGGCCCTCCAGCCGCCCCCGCGGATGGCACGAAGAAGACGGGCCCGACGAGCGCAGCTACGACGATGAGACCAACCCCCCAGGCTCGGCGACCTGGCCCCTTATGGTGACCCGAGCCCAGCGCGGACCTCATGTGCGCGACCTTAGGGGCGGCCCTTCGGTCGCGCAACAGGCCACCGCCCTCGGCAATATAGCGAAGCGCCCGGCGGCTGACTTAAATACAAGAACGAAACTGGCGCGCCCTCCTGCCGCTGGCTATAATTTCGCCCGCTCCAGTGAGACGTTGCACCGGTCAAGGAGGGGGTCGACCATGGCAGCTTCAATCACCACGCCGGCAGAGGACTCGTCAGAGCTTCAACGTTTCGGCTACCGCCAGGAGCTTAAGCGATCGCTGAGTTTCTTTTCTGACTTCGGCGTCGCGTTCTGCTACCTGTCGCCTGTTGTTGGCATTTATTCACTGTTTGCGCTCGGGGTCGGCACCGGCGGGCCAGCCTATATCTGGACCATCCCGATCGTTGTGGGCGGGCAATTGTTGGTGTCGCTGGTATTCGCAGAACTCGCGAGCTCGTACCCGCTCGCAGGTGCGCTCTACCAGTGGTCAAGGCATCTTCTTGGCCGCTCGTACGGCTGGTGGGTTGGCTGGATCTACGCTTGGGCGCTCATCATCACGGTCGCGTCGGTCGACACCGGCATAACCGGCTTCGTAATCACGCTTGTCAACAATTGGTTTGGGACCTCGTTCAACGCTTCCAGCCCGAACGTAATTCTTCTCTGCACGATCGTACTCATCGTCATCCAGGCCGGCGTGAACATTATGGGGGTAAACTTCACAGCGCTGATCGCGCGGTGGGGAGTATGGGTCGAGGTATTGGGCACTTTCGGCGTGGCCGTCCTTCTTGCGATCGCGGGTTTCCACCATGGGATCGGTTTCCTCACGTCGAGCGCGGGGGTCACGCATCTCGCTCATAACCCCTTCGGGGTTGGCTTCACCGGGAACTGGTTCACCGGCGCCGCTCTGATCGCCATCCTGGCGAACGTGTACATCTTCTATGGGTTCGAATCAGCCGGCGACATTGCGGAGGAGGTAGTCGACGCGCGGCGGCGGGTACCTCGCGCGATGGTGCTCACCATGATCGTTGGCGGCATCACATCGTTCGTCCTGGTGGGGGCTCTGGCGTTGGCTATCCCAGGCCGGTCGTTCGCGAGCGTGGTCAGCGGAGGCGTCCCGTACGTCATTTCTTCGAACATCCACTCGTCCGCCCTTGCTGACGCAGTACTTGCTCTCATCTGCTTGGCGTTCTTCTCGTGCGGGCTATCGGTCCAAGCGGCTGGGTCAAGGGTGCTGTTTTCCTATGCCAGGGACAACCAGTTGCCGGCGAGCGTCCTGCTGCGGCGTATCTCGACACGCTTCCGGACCCCGGTTATCGCGCTCGGGCTTCTCACCGTCCTCCCGGCTCTGTTCGCCCTGTTTGCTCGCTTGACGCCGTCGAAGCCCGTCCACATATGGTTCGTGACCTACCCGGCGAAAGTGAACGCATTGTTCATCCTGGTTTCGTTCGCGACGTCAGGCATATACCTGTCGTTCCAGATGGTGGTGCTGGCTGCGTTCGTCGCCAGGCTGCGTGGGTGGCGCCCTCAGGGGTTCAACCTCGGGCGATGGGCCTATCCCGTCTACTTGGTGGCCATGGTCTATGGCATCGGCATGCTTATCAACATCATTTGGCCGGGCAGCCTCACCAGCCCGCGCGCGGAACTGTTCAATTACGGCTGGATGACTTTGGCGGTAATGTTCGTGATCCTCGTTATCGGTGCGGTCGTCTACGCGCTCGGCCAACCTCATCTCAAGTCCGCGCCAGGCCCTGTCGAACCACCGACCGACGGAGGGGTGGGGAGCGAACTTAGACAATCAGCCCTTCGGCAATAGCCCTTTGCACGAGCTGCCGCGGGACCTGTAACAGGGGAGCTGGCTGGGACTATCCCTTCGGTAGAGATCTCCACGGCGTGTCGCCGTGCCATTTGTATGCTCTGTTCACAAAAAGCACACCCGCTGCTGCAGAGAGCAAGCCGAAACCTAGAGATCCAACGCCTATCCAAAGAACAAGGCGACGGGCAGTACTTAAGAGGCTGACCGCGATGAGCGCCCCTGCGCCAACTGCAATGTCGCAGGCCAGAACGACAAGTACGACACCGACAACTTTCAGCCAGATCACTCGACCACCCCGTTTGCTTCACTTAACGCGGACCAAGACGGGGGTCGATCCCTCTCCGGCGACGGACGGTACTACTGTCGGTCGCCACTAGTGGCGGATGGCGCACATGCGTTCGATAATGCGAAGCTTGTAATTTAGGTCCGGCATCCCGCTTTTCGCAGGTCTGGTCCGCTCGGAACGCCCTTCCCAACAACAAGTATGAGTGACTATGAACAAAGGGCGCGTCGAGGCCTTCAGCGATGGCGTTTTCGCCTTTGCCATCACATTGTTGGTGGTCACCATTTCTCAACCAAACGACTACGGCCATCTCTGGCATGACCTCAGTACCCGCTGGCCGTCCTTAGCCGCCTATGTCGTGAGCTTCGCCATCATCGGGATCATGTGGCTCAACCACCACTCGGTCTTCGCACATTTCGCAAAAGTGGACCGGGGTGTGGTGTTCTTCAACCTTCTCCTGCTCATGACCGTCGCCTTCCTTCCCTACCCGACAGGCGTGCTCGGCCAAGCGCTAGCTCGGGGGGCCGGGGAACGTACCGCCGCCGTCTTCTACGGCGTCACCATGACCGCCAACGCCTTAGCGTGGACAGGCCTATGGCTCTACGCCTCCTACGGTCGTCGGCTGCTGTCGACCTCGTTCCCCGAGAGCGAGAGGAGGATGGCCACGCTGCTGTTCAGCGCCGGCGCGGTGGTTTATGCCGCCGCCATCGGCGTCGGCTTCGTCAACGCTTACGTGTTCTTGGGGCTCCAGGGCCTGTTGGCGGTCTACTACATGCTCGACCCCCTATCCCGGCGCGCCGACCGGGCCCGGCATCGTGGGGACCAAACGGGGGAAGCGAGTGGGGCATGACCCAACCGACAGGTACGCGTCACCGCTAACCAGGTACAACATCCTGAGCTTGCACCCCCTCCAAGCCCGAAGAGAGTAAGCTCACAATGAAAGGTCCGCGTGACCGCTTGTGGGACGGCGTTCACTCCACGTGCTTAACTGCCATCCTACAAGGAGCCCTACGACGGACAGCACCTCTTCTAGACAGCGCAGCCGCCCTTGGTCGAGCCGCTTCCTCCATCTGAGCGCCGCCGCCTCCTTGGCACTAGTGGCCCTGCCTGCCGCGGCCCAGGCCTCGCCCCGACCGCAG
>DATKHZ010000626.1:0-4030 GCA_035509995.1 Acidimicrobiales bacterium
CAGCCACTGCAAGCAGGCTGCCGGAGGGTGCCGACGAGGACATTGCGTCGGACAAAGCTTCCTCCGCTCCGGCAGGAGGGCCCGGGAGCACGGTCTCGGGAGGAGCGGAACCAAGAGGGATTTCAGCCATATCCAGACAAAGCGTAACCTCGAGCCCACGGCAGAGTGCATTTTCGACCAGATCATCAACGGTGACGTCCCCGCCCACGTGGTCTTTCACGACGAGGCGTTCATCGCGTTCCTGGATTACCGTCCAGTCTTCGACGGGCACACGCTCGTGGTACCGCGGGTGCACTTCCCGAACCTCGCCGAGACTCCCGAGAGCTTGCTGGGGCCCATGCTGGGTCTCGGCAGGCGTGTGGCGGCCGCACAGCAGGCCGCTCTAGGGGCACACGGAGCCTTCTTCGCTCTCAACGAGACCGTCAGCCAGAGCGTGCCCCACGTGCACTTGCACGTCGTCCCCCGCCGCGCTGGAGACGGCCTGCGAGGCTTCCTCTGGCCGCGGCATCGCTACGAGACTGAGAGTGTCGCGGCTGAACTGGCCGCCCGGCTGAGGAGTTCCCTGGGCTAAGGCACTGCGCGCGCGCCGACGTGCGTTGCGGGGCGGGCGTGGGGACGAGACGGCGGAAGGCGGCGGGGGGGCC
The DNA here is from genome assembly GCA_035509995.1 of Acidimicrobiales bacterium. Taxonomy (GTDB): domain Bacteria; phylum Actinomycetota; class Acidimicrobiia; order Acidimicrobiales; family Palsa-688; genus Fen-671. The sequence continues at coordinate 645 of DATKHZ010000626.1, forward strand.
GCGACCCCCGCCGCAGACGCTGGCGCTGTGAGCGAAGGCAACAGCAATACGGGTTCGTCGTTCAAAGAGAGCGTTGCACGGTCCCGCCCGGCCCGCTTCGACTCGTAAAGAGCCTCGTCAGCCGCCGCGATGAGGCTGTCACCGTCCGTACCCTCCCCCGCCGCGGTTGCAATCCCGGCGCTCACGGTCACTTTGGCCACGCCCCCGACCGATGCGACCGCGGCCCTCACACGCTCTACGACCACGAGCGCTCCGGCGCTCCCACAGTTGGGGAGCACTATGGCAAATTCCTCGCCTCCGTAGCGCGCTACCAAGTCGACATCGCGCACGCTCCGTGCCAGCGCCCCGGAAACCTCACGGAGCACTTCGTCGCCCGCCACATGCCCAAGCGAGTCGTTGATGTCCTTGAAGTGGTCAATGTCGATCATCGCTACCGACAACGGCTCTTTCGTACGTACCGTTCGCGCCACTTCCCGGCCCAACGCAAAGCCGAGCTGTCGGCGGTTCGCCAGGCCCGTAAGGGCGTCGGAGGACGCGAGCCTCGCTACCTCAGCCTGGAGGTGCGCGTTATTGATCGTCAACGCCGCGTGCACTGCGAAGCGGTTCAGCATGTCGAGCGACCGCCGGGTCACCCGCCTGGAATAGGGCGGCCCGGCTTCGGCGAGGAGGAGGCCGAGGCGGTCGTGACCAGCTCTGAGCGGTACGACGATCAGGTTGGTCCCTCCGGGGAGGATCTCGTCGAGCGAAGGGTCGGCCTCCGGCGAGAGGCTGCGCACCAGGACCGGGGCGTTCGTCGCTAGCGCCCGGGCCGCAACCTCGCCGTTCAGGGCGCGCCTGCCCTCCCTGCCGGGTGGAGCGGCTTGGACCGGAGAAACCTCAGCGTCACCAACGGCGAACTTGGCCTCAACGACCCTGCCCTTTTTCTCCCATACGATCGCGACTCGCTTGAACGCGAACGCGGCGGTGACACTCCTCAACAAAATGGCCACTATTTCGTCGCCGCCGCAGCTTGCCTCCATCGACTGCTCCATCTCGGAGGCCATTTTCGTTAGCGCGTCGAGCTGGGCTTTGGAGCGGCGCAGCTCACGCTCGCTCAGGGTTGAGAAGTACGCCGTGCTGAGCGCGACGGCCCAAAAGCCGACAATGCGCAGGGCAACCGCTCCCGAGCTGGGGTTTACAACCTGCGGGGTACCCAGGAGCTTTCCGACCGGGCCGCCCAGTTGCAGCAGAGAGATCGCCAGCAGGAGGGCTGAGTCCCACATTGCAAGCCGGACCCCAGTGCGCGGGCTAGCGAGGAGGGTGACCGAGATGAGCTGCACGGTGAAAAGCAACACGAAGTCGCTCTGGGCCGCCCCGGCGGGCACCATCAACAACGCCAGATAGGCCGAGTCCACAGGCAGCAACATCTGTTGGACGGGCGCTCGTGAGCGTTGTGCCTTTCGCCTCTCGGGAGGTGCCTTGGCCATGAGGTGGTCGGCCAGTTGCCCGGCAAAGCAGAGCGCCAGGTAGGCGGCGCTAAGCGGGAGCACCTGGAGGAATCGCAGGCCCAGCTCAGTGGGGAACGATGCAGCCGCCGCGCAAACGAGGCCGACGATCACCAGGCGCACGATCTGCAACGCGCCCAGGCGCTGGTCCAAGCTGGTGGGCTCGGGGCTGGCGAGGCCCCGCTGGCTAGCCCTGACCTGCAAGGGGTTCGCGCCCGCTGTGCTCCCCCCCGCCGGGCTCGCCGGCCGGCGCAGAGGCAGCCGCCTACGCAACGCCGTCACGCCTGCTCATTCGAAGCCCATTGAATCGTCGTCTTTTCTGGCGGGAGCTTCGACAAACTTCGGGTCCCTTCTATCGACTAGCCACTGAACGACCACAAAGACCAAGATGAGCGCTCCAAGGGTGAACGGCACACGCTGGCCGGTCGACGCGTTCAGCGAGCCGCCGTCCCACGGCGCCTCTACCGAAACGAGCTGCCGGGCTTCGGTCGCCCGCTCACCGGGCGGGAGTGCGATGGGCAATGAGGAAGCCGGCTCGCCCGGGCGCCGCAAGCCGGCCGAGGGGGCCTTCCTTGTAGGCCTGTTGCTGCTTGGCGGCGCTGCAGCGGTGGCAGCGGCCGAGGCGGCGGTTGTCGATGGACGGGTGGTCCCAGACGCCCAAGCACTACCGCCACAGGCCAGGACGCAGGTTGCAACGAGGGCCAGTGCGGCCGCCGCACGGCCACAGGCGCTTGTCCAAGGTCGTTCCGCCGTACGCAGCTCCCGCATCGTCCTCCGCCCTGTATTTCGACCACTGTCCGTGGCCCTTGTGCCAGGCGCACGTGAGAACGCTACCCAGAGAGTTGGCCTTGCCTATTTTTCCGCGGCACTACTGGAAGATACGGAAGATGCGGTAACTACGTCGTTTTTGGACGGGCCGCCTTGGCACTCCCCCTGCTGTCGAGGGCGGCAGTTCACATCCGCTCCGGGGCTTCGATGCCAAGAAGGCCAAGCCCTTTTTCGAGCACCGCAGCCGTAAGCGCGCACAATGCAAGCCTCGAGGCTCGGGTACCCGGGTCGGGTGCGCCAAGTACGGGGCAGTTCTCGTAGAAGCCCGTGAAGGTGCTGGCAAGCTCGAAAAGATAACCGCACATCTTGTGTGGGCTGTAGGTTTCGAGGCTCGAGGCGACTGCGTCGCCGAAGCCAAGGAGGCGCTTGGCGAGCTCGCGCTCAGCCGGTTCGCTGGGCGGGAGGACCGGACCGGGGCGGTTGGCCGGCCCTGCCTTGCTGAGTGCCGCTGGCTCGATGGCCGGCCCTGCCTTGCTGAGTGCCGCTGGCTCGGTGGCCGGCGCTGCGTTGCTGGGTGCCGCTGGCTCGGTGGCTGTGCCTGCTGCGCTGGGTGTGCCTTCTTCGGCGGGTTCGGCGGCTTCGGCGGCTGCGCTGGGTGTGCCTTCGTCCGCGGCGTCGGCGGCTTCGGCGGCTCGCCGGAGGATGCTGCGAACCCTGGCGTGCGCGTACTGGATGTAGGGAGCCGTGTTGCCATCGAAAGCCAGCATCCGGTCCCAATCGAAGCGGTAGTCGCGCGCCCGGTCCGTGGATAGGTCGGCGTACTTGACGGCGCCTATCCCTACCGCGCGCGCGATACCTTCGAGATCCCCTTCAACGGGCTGCCCAATTTGCTCGGCGCGGGCCACCATTAATGCTCTGGCGCGATCGGTCGCCTCGTCGAGGAGCTCAACCAGTTTTACGGTGGAACCTTGCCTGGTCCGGAACATCTTGCCGTCGGGCCCAAGGACATTGCCAAAGCCGACGTGGACAGCTTCAACGCCGTCCGGCAACCAATGTGCCAGCCGCGCAGTGGCGAAAACCATCTCGAAGTGCTCCGCCTGAGGAAAGCCCACTACGTAAGTGAGCAATTCCACC
>DATKHZ010000627.1:0-4042 GCA_035509995.1 Acidimicrobiales bacterium
TCGACTGCCGAGTACAACCCGCACGCGCTCTTGTGGTGGCCGCAGTCCAACCTTCTCGTGTTGCCGGTTGACAACTACTCGAGCTCCGGGCCCTCGAGTGCAGCCGACGTCTGGACTGTGAGCTCATCTGGCACTCTGGACCAGGTGGGAACGCTCGCGCAGCCAGGGAGCAGCGACAGCGGCTATCCCGAGATCGAACGGGCGGTAATCGTCGGCAACGACATCTACACCCTTTCCGAGCATGGTGTGATGATGAACGACATGAGCTCGCTGTCCCAGGTCGCCTGGTTGCCTTACCAGAACGCTTCGTCGTGATCCCTCGGTCGTCCGGGGCCCGCAAGTGGCCCACCAAGAGGCGAAGGGCCGACAACCAGGCCGGGCAGGCTGGTGCGGCTGAGGGCTTCGACGACCCGAGCGAGGCGGGCGAGGCCCGCGAGAGGGCGAGGGAGGCAGAGCTCCTGGCGGCGGCCGCAGCGGGGGAGCACGAGGCGTTGCGATGGCTCCTGGACGACGTGGCGCCGGTTGTGTACGGGTTCGTGTTCGCACGCGTCGGTGGGGACGAGGCCACCGCCGAAGACCTGCTGCAGGAAACGCTGCTCGAAGCGGTGCGCGGAGCAGCCGCTTTCCGGGGCGAGTCGGCGGTTTCCACCTGGCTGTGCGCAATAGCAAGGCGCCGGCTGGCCCGCTATTACGAAACCGAAAGGCGAGCCGAAGTGGCGCGAGGGTCCTTACGACTGGTCGACAACCACGTGGCGGCCGGCCTTGGCGCCGACCTGGTGGAGCGCCAGGACGAAGTTGTGCGGGCTTTGGGCCGGCTGCCTGCGTTGCAGCGCCAGGTCCTCGTACTCAAGTACCTGGAGGAGCTGTCGGTCGAGGACATCGCCGGCCAGGTGAGCCGTAGCCGGGTGCAGGTCCAATCGCTGCTGCAGCGGGGCCGAGAGGGCTTGCGCCGGCAGTTGGGAGCGCAAGGTGCCTAACCAGGACAACGATTACCGGTACCCGGAAGACCTGCTCGTAGGAGCCGACAGGCCGCGGCAGCTGCCGCCTGCTGTCCGAGCGCGGCTGGAGGACGCCCTCACCGACGAACGCGCCCGGCCGCTGTCGCCCGAGGTCCGGGGCAGGCTGGAGAGCAGCCTCCGCCCTCCGGCGACCGTTAGAAAATGGACAGTAATTGCACCTGGCCTGGCGGCGGCCGCAGCCGTCGTCATCGTGGCTGCGCTCGTCGTGCCTGGGCTGGTCCACAAGGCCCCGCCGAGCCCTTCTGTCAACAACGTGGCTCTCCCGGCCCAGCACCAGTTCTCGGTGGCACCGGGAGCGGCGCTCGGTTCGGCCCCGAGCCGTGGCCGAAACGCTGGGACGGCAGCGAAGACCAGTCAACATGCCCCGGTGCCCTCCGGCTTGCAAGCCGCGCGAGCCGGTGCTCCTCTTTTCATCCTCGTCCCGCCTGCTGTTGATGGCGTGAACCCACGGAGCGGGCCTCCTACCGGCGCCACCTGGGTCGTGGTCACCGGCACGGGTCTCGGCGGGGTCACGCAGGTGCACTTCGGCCGCATCGCCGCGGAACGAGTCGACGTGGTGTCCGCCCACGAGATCAGGGCGCTCTCGCCGGTGCATTCGCCGGGGACCGTGGACATCGTCGTGAGCGGTCAGGTCAGAAAAAGTACCGTTTCTGTGGCCGACCTCTACACGTTCACCCAGTAGCGCCCCTTTGGCTACAGCTCAGGACTTCTCGCGGGCTCTGAATATTGCAAAGCCGGTGATGTTCAACTTCAAGGGCACCGACTAATTATCGCCGTGCTGCGCCGGGAATTAGACTAGCTGAACTGAAGTACGACCTTGACGTCGTCGGGCTGGCGCTGGTAGGCGTCCTGCCAGTGGTCGAGGGTAACGCGCCTCGAAATGACGCGCCCGAGCCAAGTGGGGTCGGCCTTTGCGAGCGCGTCGGCGCCCGCTTGGTAATGGCTCCGGTTGGCATTTACCGAACCGAAAACAACGTCGTTTGCAAGCACCATGTGCCGGTTGATCTCGCCGGCATCGATGCCGAGCGAGCGTCCCTTCGACGACACCCCTGTCAGGCAGAGGATCCCGTTGGGCCCTATGTCGTCCATGGCGTCGAAGACGAGCTGGGCGACTCCTGTGCACTCGAGCACGATGTCGGGCGTTAAGCCGGTCGAGGCTATGTCGCCGTGGTGGTACGTAGCGCCTATCGCTGCAACAAGGTCCGGCTTGAGCCCCGAGGTCACTTGGTCCAGAACGTGGACATCCAGGCCGCGCTGTGCCCCGAGCAAGGCGGCGAGCAGGCCGATCGGGCCGGCGCCGGTTACCAGCACGGTGCGCGGCTCCCACTTGGCTCTTGCACCGATCCGGCCGATATGGTCCCATGCCTTTGCAACGACCGTCGTCGGTTCCAACAGGACTCCGAGGTCGCCGAGCGAAGGTGAGATTTTCACCAGGAAATCAGGCGTGATCCGGTAGCGCTCGCGCGCGTAGCCATGATGCGACTTTATGCCCCACTCGGTGTAATTCCCATTGCGGCACATGTCCCATTCGCCGATCGCGCAGTTGATGCACGGCAAGGGATCTGGACGCCGCACTATCCCGACGACGAGGTCGCCAGGTGCGAAGCCCGAGCCGGCCGGGGCTTCGAGGACTTCGCCGAGAGATTCGTGGCCGAGCGCCAGGCGCTCCTCGCCCGGAGGCGCCCACCCGTACTCACCTGTAATGATCTCGATATCGGTGCCACAGACCCCGATGGCCCGGGTCTCGACCAGGACCGGGCCGTCATCTTCCGGCGGTTCTGGAAAGTCGGTCAGCTCGACGGTGTTCGCCTTTAGTGGGATGACGGTGACGGCGCGCATGGTAAGAACCGTACACGAGGAATGATGTAAGCCATGGCTGACATTCCCGGGGCCCTCCAGGGTAAGTTGCTCGTCGCTGGGCCCAGCCTGCTCGACCCCAACTTCGCCCGGACGGTGGTGCTGCTGCTCGCTCACGGCGACCACGGCGCCCTAGGTTTGGTGCTTAACCGGCCAACAGCCACGGGGCTTTCGTCGCCTTTGCCCGAGTGGACGGACCTCGCCTCAGAGCCTGCAGTCGTCTTTGTGGGCGGGCCTGTGAGCGAAGGGACAATATGCCTGGCCAGGGTGAAGTCGGAGGTTTCGGTCCCCAGTTCGGGGTACTTGGCGCTCCAGGGCGACCTGGGCACCGTCGACCTCGAGACCGACCCCGTTTTCGTGGCACCGTGGATCGAGCAGTTGCGCATCTTCGCCGGCTATGCGGGCTGGGGCCCCGGCCAGCTCGAGGAGGAGATGGAACTCGGCGCCTGGTGGGCCATCGAGGCCCTGCCAGGAGACGCCTTCAGCGCCGACCCGGAGGAACTCTGGAAGCGCGTGTTGCGGCGCCAAGGCGGGGTGTTGGCCATTGCCGCTGCCTTCCCGGTTGACCCGACGCTCAACTGAGGGCGGCGCGGGCCGAGGGTGAACCGACCGGGTAGCGCCCTCGCTCAATAAATAGGATCGCCCGCCGGCGTCAGTCGCTTGGGGGCGGGGGAGGGGCTTCCTGGTCTCGGGACCGTCCTCTTTGCCGGCCACGGTCGGCTGCGGCGAGGACGACCTTGCGGAGGCGCACACCGACCGGGGTGACCTCTGCGCACTCGTCTTCACGCAGGAACTCGAGCGCCTGTTCCAACGACAGGTCCAGCGCGGGCGTCAAACGGACCAGCTCCTCGGACGTGGACGATCGCATGTTGGTCAGCTTGCGCTCTTTGGTCGGGTTCACGTCCATGTCCTCGCGGCGGGCGTTTTCGCCCACGATCATTCCCTCGTAGACCTCGACACCGGGCCCTACGAACATTGTCCCGCGCTCCTGCAGGTTCATCAGGGCGTACGTGGCGGTCTTCCCGCGCCGGTCGGCAACGAGCGAGCCGTTTTGGCGGGTACGGATTTCGCCGAACCACGGTTCCCACCCGTCCAGGACGTGATGGAGCTGGGCTGTGCCCTTCGTCTCGGTCAGCAGCTGCGAACGAAGCCCGATCAGTGCCCGC
>DATKHZ010000628.1:0-10871 GCA_035509995.1 Acidimicrobiales bacterium
ACGATCACGCCAAAGGCGCTAAGGCTAAGGGGCGCCGCGCGGCGCCCGACCAGCGCGGCCCAGCGGGCCCAGGAGCCCTCCGGCGCGTTGACCTCGAGCCCCGCCCGCACCCGTTCGGCCCGCCGCAGGACGTTCGGGCCGAAGAACCCGAGCATCGCCGGGAGCAGTGTGAGCGACGCCACCATGGTGAGGGCGACGGCGACGGCCAGGCAGACCGCCACGCCGTAGAGGAAGCTCAGCTGGAGGGCGAACATGCCTAGCAGGGCCACGCAGACCGTAGAACCCGCCAGGAGAACGGCGCGCCCCGAGGTGTTGAGCGCGATGACCGCCGCCTCCTCTGGCGTCCTCCCGGCCAGGAGCCCGCTGCGGTGCCGGCTGACGACGAACAGCGCGTAGTCCACCCCTACCCCGAGCGCGATGAACACGGCGACCTCTGGCACCCACGCGACGACCGGCATGGCGTGGGTAAGGAGGTCGATAACCGAAGTGGCGACCCCGATCGCCATGAGCGCCGAAATAAGCGGGAGCAGCGCGCCCAGCACCGAACGGCGGAAGGCAAAGAACAAGACGACCAGGGCGAGCAGGATGCCGACCAAGAAGCTCGAAGAAAAACTTCCTGGCTCCGCGTTCTCGATGGCCGCGCCGCCGAGCTGCACGTTGAGGCCGGGGCTGTCCGCCGACTGGGCGGTCGATATCAGCCTGGAGACAGCGTTTGTCGGGACTGCGTCGGCCGAGGCGTCAAGGTTGACAGTGGCGAAGCCGATCTTGCCGTCTCGGCTAATCTGGCCGGCGGTGTCGTAGGGGGACACCACCGAGGCCACATCTGGGAGCCGGCCCACTCGGGCGAGCATGGACGTGACTGCCTCCTCGACCGTCGGAGAGCGCAGTGTGCCCTCCTTAGCCTGGACGACGACCTGGTCGCTATCGCCCGACTGGACCGGGAAGTCGGCTGTTAGTACGTTCTGGGCGCTTGTGGAGTCGGTCCCAGGGATCGCGGAGCTGTTATTGTACGACGCCCCGACGGCTGGTCCGATCGCGAAGAGGCCGACCAGGCCGACCAGCCACGCGGCAAGCACGGTCCTCCGGCGTGTGAAGCACCAACGAGCTAAGCGAGCCATTTGCGCTCCCCTGGGCCCGTCCGGCCGCGTCTTGGCCTCCCGGCGGTCCGCGATGGCATGAAAGTTGCTCATCATCTTCTCCTTGTCGCGAGAGAGCCGGCGCGCCGCAGCCCGGTGACTCCGGCTCCCAGTGAGCCCGTCGTGAGGGTGGCAAGTCCGCTACTCGCTCGCTGTGGCGTCTCAGGAGGTATGACGAAATAGCCTCCCAATATGTGAGGCGCGCCGGCCTCACACTTTCGGCCTGTGCTTCGTCAGAACAACTAATTGCAGTTGCGACAACGGAGGGCGATTGCACCGTGAGCACCCCATCTGAGCCAAAGCACGACCGGGCCGCCCCGAGCCTGGACGCGGTCATGAGCGAGCGGCGACAGCTGGTCAACCTCACGTACCGGCTGCTTGGCTCCCTAGTCGAAGCCGAGGACGCCGTCCAAGAGACTTACGCCCGCTGGTACGGCCTGTCCATGCAGCAGCAGGAAGTCATCGAGTCCCCCGGTGCGTGGCTGAGCAGGGTCGCCAGCCGCATCTGCTTGGACCTGCTTGGCTCGGCCCGGGCGCGGCGCGAGCACTACACGGGCCAATGGCTCCCCGAGCCGCTGCCCGACCCGTCGGAGTGGGGCCTACGGGCCGCCGCGGCCGACCCCGCTGACCGGGTCACCCTCGACGAGTCGCTCAGCATTGCCTTCCTGGTCGTACTCGAATCGATGACCCCGGCCGAGCGCGTCGCGTTCATCCTGCACGACGTCTTCGCCTACCCATTCACCGAGGTGGCTGCGATTACCGGCCGCACCCCGGCCGCCTGTCGCCAGCTGGCCTCTTCAGCCCGACGCCGCATTTACGCCGAGCGGCCTCCTGCCACGAACACCGCCCGACAGGCCAGCATCGTCAAGGACTTCAAACGCGCGTGGGAAACGAAAGACATCGGGGCCCTGGTCGGCCTGCTCGACCCTCATGTCATCTTGACCGGTGACGGCGGCGGCGTGGTGAAGGCCGCCCTCCACCCCTACGAGGGCGGCGAGCGGGTCGCGCACTTCCTGGCCCATCTCGCCCGCACCGCACCTGCAAACGGGGCGCTCCTCGAGCGCACCGTCAACGGACAGCCCGGCCTAGTAGGTCACCTGGAGGGTCAAATCGTGGCCGTATATTCATTCGAGGTCGCCGGTTACAAAATCACGCGCATGTGGGCGATGCTCAACCCGAAGAAACTCCAGCTTTGGAGGATGACCTCGCTTGAGGAGCCCGGCACGGGCCCGGATCCACTTCTGCCAGGTCCCTGGCCTATGACAAAGGAGGGCTCATCATGACCAGGGCAAGCCTCCCGGCAGATCGGTGAATGACCGGGTTGCCGATGCCGTCGCTTGTGCGCCCGCCAGCTTTAACGCCCGCCCAATCCTGAAAGTGAGAGACCTCGAGAGAGGTAGCGCTGGAGCACAATGGCCAGGAGCAGCCCGGGGACGAGGGAAATGGTCCCGCCGGCCATCAGGAGGTTCCACTGGTAGCCCTGCTGGCTCAAGAAGAACTGGAGCCCCAGGGGGACCGTGGCTAGGTCACGACTGTTGATGACTATCAGTGGCCAGAGAAAGCTGTTCCAGTACGCAATAAAGGTGAACAGGCCGAGGACCCCTATGGCAGGCACCACCAAGGGGACCATCACCCGCCAGAAGATCCAAAAGTGTGAGGCGCCATCGACCTTGGCGGCGTCTTCCAGTTCCAGCGGGATGCTACGAAAGAACTGACGCATCAGGAACACGCCGAACGCGCTGAACGCCCACGGGACGATTAGTGCCTGGTAGGAGTTGATCCAGCCGAGATCTCTCATCATAAAGAACATGGGCACCACCAGTACCTGTTGCGGTACCACCAAGGTGGCTATGTACAAAAAGAAGAGTTTGTCCCGTCCCCGGAAGTGCAGGCGAGCGAAACCGTACCCGGCCAGCAGGGAGGTGGTCACCGTGAGCGCAGTCCCGGCAGCGCCGACAATCAGGCCGTTCAGCAGGAAGCGCCCAAACGGTCCGTAATTCCAGGCGGTCACGAAGTTCGAGAACTCGGTCGCGTGGGCAAAGCTCGACAAGCTGTTGTCGAAAGCACCCGCCTCAGGTTTTAGCGCGGTGCCGATCGCCCAGGCTACGGGCAGCAACAACAGACAGACAGCCACCGCGAGGCCCACGTTGGAGACGGTACGTCTCGGCCTTGACCGCTTGGCGCCTGAGATGGTGGGGGCGCTCATGACTCGTAAAACACCCAGTGACGTTGGAGCCGCATCTGAATGCCGGTGACCGCTATGACGATCAGGAAAAGCACCCAGGCGATAGCCGACGCATACCCCATGGCGTAGTCGTTGAAGCCCTTCTCGAAGAGCCAGTAGACAATCGTCGTACTGCTGGTCCCAGGGCCCCCGTCGGTGAGGATATAAGCGAGGTCGAACACTTGGAACGACGTGATCACCGTCAGGAGTATGCCGAAGAACAGCGATGGTGATACCAGCGGGATGGTTATGTTCCAGAACGTGCGCCACCGCGAGGCCCCGTCTATTTTCGAGGCGTCATAGAACGTTTCGGGGATGGCGTGCAACCCCGCGGTGAACAGGAGCATGTTGTACCCGAACCCTTGCCAGACCGCCACGATCATGATCGAGGGCATTGCCCACTGCGGAGCCGAGAGCCACTCCGGCCCCTGGACGCGAAAAATGCCGTGGATGACCGAGTCAATTAGGCCGTTGCGATTGGTAAAAAGCAAGCTCCACACCACGGCGTCAGCGACCAGAGGAGTGAGCACGGGGACAAAGAACACGACGCGCAAGATGCGGCGGCTGCGGCTGTACCCCTGCAACCAGACGGCCACAGTCATAGCCACGATAATGTTGAGCGGCACGTACACCGCCACAAAGTACAGCGTGTTGACGATGGCACTACGGAACGTCGTGTCCTTGGTGAAAAGGGTAACGTAATTCTGCAGCCCGATAAAACTTGTCTTGCCGATCAACGGCCACGCGAAAAAGCTCAGTACCAGTGACGCTATTAAGGGTGTAAGCGTGAAGACGGCGAACCCCACACCGTTTGGAAGGAGGAAAAAAAAGGCACTGCGGCCGTCCCGCGGCTTGCGCCGGTGGGCTCGTACCGGGTTGATAGTCGAGTCGGCGGTCGGGACCACTGTGGCTGACATGTTCTCCTTTAACGGGCTCCCAGGTTGCTAACAAAACCCGTCAGCACGTTGGTCTTGGCCGGTCTTGGCAAGGATGGGCCGAAAAGGGCACGGTCGGCGCCCCGGCGGCATAGCCGACGGGGCGCCCCTGCCGGCTGGGGAAGGATCAGGCGGCAGGTGTGCCCTGGTTGGCCTGCGTGTAGGCCAACGCCGCGTGCGGGGTGATGCTGCCCTGCATCACGCCGACGATCTCACTGTCGAAAGCGTCGGTGGTCCCGTTCCACTTGTTGGTGGTGACATAGGCAACGGAGTTCTGCAGGGCGGCGTCCATGTTCGCAGTGACGTTGGCCACACCCAGTCCCTCCACGGTGCCGACCCAGTACTTCTGCTGGGCGGTGCGAGCAGAGAAGGCTCTGCCCTGGGAGGCGAGGAACTGCTCGGCCGTCGGGCTGGTAAGGCCTTCGATCGCCTTGATGGCGTCAGAGAGCAGCACGGACTTGTTCATCCCCGGGTGGTCTTTGTACAGGTCGGGCGAGATCCCGAAACCGGAACCGGCCAGGATGCTCACTGACTTGCCGTTGGGCCCGACGGGCAGAGGGGCGATGCCGACCTTGAAGTTCGCGGTGCCGGACTTCAGCGAGGAAAGGTCGAAGATCATGTCCCAGGGGCCGTCGATGTACATGGCTCCCACCCCGTCGAGCCACTGGTACACGTCCCAGCTTGTCTCGGCAGCGTTGGAGGGCGGTAGCGGGGACTCGTTGGCCTTGACCGAGGCGACGTAGTTCGCCAACTGAGCCGCCATCGCCGGCGTGTCGATGTCCAGCTGCCCGTTCTTCAAGTAGCTGACACCGTGGTCGACCGCATAGCCGATGAACTCGTCAAGGTAGGGGTCATTGATGTAGCCATAGACAAGCCCGGCGCTGTTCTTGGTCATCAGGGCCGCGTCCGTATTGAACTGCGACCAGGTCCAACCGATGGTGGGCAGGGGGACCTTGTACTTCAAGAACTCGCTCTTGTTGTAGTAGACCATCAGCGGCCCGAAGTCGTACGGCAGTGCGATCTGCTGGCCGGAGGTGTTCTGGAGACCGCCCAAGATCCCCTGGTTAAAGTTCATCAGGTTGAAGCCGGGCAGCCCGTCGCTCTCCAGTTCTGCCGTAGTCAGGGGCAGGAAGCCGGCCTGGAACCCAGTAGCGCGAAGGCTTTGGATAGCTACCAGGTCCGGCTCGGTGTTGCTGGCGATCTCGGTGGGGAACTTGGTGAAGTAGTTCCCGAAGGGCTGGTCGTAAGTGAGGTCTACCGTTATCCACGGGAACTCGGAGTGGACGATGGAAGCATCGTGGTCCCAGGCGTTGATGTCCGCTTGGCCCCCGCCCCACATCTGCCAGGTGAGGGTCACCGGGGTCTCACTGGCGGCCGAGGCAACTGGGAGGGGAGATGCCGCATAACTGAGCCCCGTGACCATCGTCACGGCGACAGCGGCTGATGCCCACGTTTTGCCGCGGGTACGGTTATGGCCTTTTAGCAATTGGTTTCTCCTTTTCATAAGGGATCCTCCTTGGTGTTCCCTAGCGGTCGGGGACATGCATTACTGACTCGGTCGGACCTTTCGATCACTTGCGCATAAACAGCTCCACAACGGGAACGAGCACCTCCGGTTCCCGCACGGGCAGGCGTAGGCTCAGCGTGCCTGCCGGCAAGCCCCCCATCCGGACCGTGAGGGCTTTTTGAGACGGGTCGATCTCCTCGCGCCGTACTTCTGAGCCATCGTGGAGGAAGCGGGCAAAGTCGACCCGGCCCGCCAGCCCGGGCAAGTGAATGTGGCCAAAAGGCCACGAGAAAATGTGAAGGAAGAGCCGGTTGCCCTTGGTGGTGTAGCGGCAGTCCGGAGGCGGAGTGAAGGCGGCGGGCCCAGCGCCGTAGACCGATTCACTGTGGAGGCGCATCCAAGCGCCGATCTGGCGTAGCGCGTCGAGCGCACGGTCGTCGAACTCCCCGCGGGCCGTAGGGCCCACATTCAAAAGGAGGTTGCCATCCTTCGATACGCCGTCGACGAGCATCTTGACCAACAATTCAGGCGGCTTCCAATCGGAATTGTCCCTGTCGTACCCCCAGCTCCCATTGAGCGTCTGCGCCCCCTCCCACAGAGCCTCGCCTAACGAGAGGGCCATGGGGCCGGCCGGCTGGTACTGCTCCGGGGTCGTGACGTCGCCGGGGACGTCCAGGCGGTCGTTCACGACGATCCCGGGCTGCAGGTCCCGGACCATGGTGAGGAGCTCCTGAGAACCCCAGTCCTCACTGCCCTTGCCGCCCCATATTTCTGGGTGGAGTTGGGAAGAGTACGAAAAGTCGAAGAAGATGTAGTCGATCTTCCCGTAGCCCGTCAGAAGTTCCCGGACCTGCCCATGGAGGTAGGCCCGGTACTTCGAGACGTCTCGTCCCGCGCTAGCGCGTTTGAACTCCTCGTCTTCACGCTGGGGGTGGAAACCGTCGACAGGGAAGTCCGGATGGTGCCAGTCGAGGAGAGAGTGGTAAAGGCCCACTCGCATGCCTTCGGCGCGGAAGGCTTCCAGCATCGGCCGCAACAGATCCCGCCCCGCGGGGGTATTGGTGGCCTTATAGTCCGTCAGCTGCGAGTCCCACAGGCAGAACCCCTCGTGGTGCTTCGTCGTGACCACGAAATACCGCATGCCGGCCTTTACGGCCTCACGCGCCCAGAAGGCGGGGTCGTAAAGATCGGGGTCGAAATGGGCGAAGTACGCGTCGTAGTCTTTGTCACTGATCCGCTCACGGCTCTTGACCCACTCGTGCCGGGCCGCTACGGCGTAGAGGCCCCAATGGATGAAAAGACCGAAACGAGCTTCTTTCAGCCAGGTCGTGTTGCGCGTACCGCTGTCTGTCACTGGCCTCCCACCGGCGTGGTGTCGCCGCGCAGTCCAGATAGTTGATGGTGTGTTTTCGGGGGTTTCAGAAATCGATTTATCAAAATGGGGTCCAAGAACTCTCTCACTCATTTGGGAGGAGCGCGGCAGCCAAGCGCCTTTATGCCCTGGTAGGAGATGTCTGCGGTTTTTGTCACCCCGCAGGAGCAGGTGTCGTGGCCCTGGGGGTTCTGGCAAGGTTCAAGTAATCGTTTACTAGGATACGTGGCCGATGATGAACTGTCAAGGCGCGCCGCACGGTCGGGGGGCCGGGGCCGTGATCGAGCGCCGGGTGACCTGATACCGTCGGGCTGGCGTGACCACTATCGTCGACGTGGCCCGTGCCGCAGGGGTCTCCACGGCCACGGTGTCCCGGGTGCTGAACAACCAACCCCAAGTCGACCCTCGCCTCGCCGCGACGGTGCTGCAAGCGGTCAAGGCCCTGGGGTACCGCCCGAACCGAGTTGCACGCAGCCTGCGCACCCGCCGGAACCGCGTCTGGGCGCTCATCCTGTCGGGCGTTCGCACGGGGCCTTTCTTCGCCGACGTCGTGCGGGGCGTCGAGGAGGTCGCCTACGGGGCCGGCTACTTGTTGTTCCTGTGCAACGCCGACGAAGATCCCGCTAAAGAGGCCTCTTATATCGACCTCGCGATCGCCGAGAACGTCGGAGGTGTGATCCTTATGCCTTCACGCCCGGGCACCGCGCTAACTCCGTTGTTGAGCTCCGGCATTCCGCTAGTGCTCATCGACCGCGTCCTCCCGGGCCAGGAGGTCGACGCCGTCATTGCCGACAACCTCTTAGGTGCCTACGAGGCGGTCAAACACCTACTGGCCCGAGGTTACGAGCGCGTCGCGTGCGTAACAGGGCCGCTCACCATTACCACCGGTTCGCAGCGCTATGCCGGCTACCGCAAGGCGCTAGAAGAGGCGGGCGTACTTATCGATAACTCCCTGGTTCGCGAGTCCGACTTCTCGGAGGAAGGCGGTCGGCTTGCCATGCGAGAACTGTTGGAACAGAGTGAACGTCCCGACGCGGTGCTCCTGGGTAACCTGCTCATGACCTTGGGCGGCCTCCAAGCCATCGGCCAGGCTGAGCTGGCGATCCCTGCCGACATCGCCGTCGTCGGCTACGACGACATGTCCTGGGCGTCCCTGCTCCGCACGCCGCTCTCGACCGTGGCTCAGCCCACTTATGACATGGGAATGGAAAGCGCCCGGTTGCTACTCAGCAGGCTGGAAGGGTACTCAGGCGCCCCTAGAGTGGTTACGCTCTCACCTTCGCTACGGATAAGAGCGAGCTCGGCACCCAAGTTTGCCGTAGCTACCTAGGTTCGCTCACCAGAGAGCCCCCTCCTGCCACAAGGAAAAGGCTTCAGTCCTCGGTGATCGAGGGCAGGAACAGCCCTCGATCAGCCATATCCTCGAGTTGGTGAGGGATCAAAAGGTGGGCCTGGGCGCCGTGCGCGGCGCCGCCTTTTATGTCGGCGCCCTCGTCGGGCCGGGGGTGCTGGTGGTGCCGTCGCTGGCCGCCCAGGCGGCTGGGCCCGCCTCGGTCCTGGCGTGGGGTGGCCTGCTGGTGTTGTCGGTCGGGCTGGCCACGACCTTCGCCCTGCTCGGGACGCGCCACCCCGTGGTCGGAGGTGTCGCCGCCTACGTGCATGAAGGCTTCGGTTCGCTCGCCTCGGGCGTGACTGGCGTTTGGTTCGTGACGGCCGTCACGTTTGGTGCCCCCGCCGTGTCCTTGGTCGGCGGGTATTACGTGGCCGACCTCGCAGGCTCGGGGCGGGCCGTCGCCAGCGCGGTGGCCATCGCCATGATGACGGTCGTCCTGGCCACCAATGCCCTCGGTCTGCGCGTTTCCTCGGGTTTTCAGTTGGCTCTTTCAGCCGCCCTCGTCGCCGTCATAGCTGTGGCTGTTAGCGTCGCCCTACCGTCGCGGGTCACCCACCACTGGCGCCCATTTGCACCCCACGGCTGGTGGGCGGTCGGTACGGCCGCCAACATCTTGATGTGGCTTTTCGTCGGGTGGGAGGCGATGGCCCAAATGGCGAGCGAGTTCCGCCACCCTGCCCGGGACATTCCCCGCGCCGTGACGTTGGCGCTGGTCGTCATTGCGGTCCTTTACTGCGGGATAGCCATTGCGACGATCACCGTCGTGGGCACCACCGGGAGCAAGGTGCCATTGGCAGATCTGTTAGGGGCGGGCTTCGGCCAGGACGGCCGCGACGCCACCGCCTTTTTGGCCGTCGCCCTCACCATGGGCACGATGAACGTCTATGTGGCGAGCTCGGCTCGCCTAGCCGCCAACCTGGCCCAGCAGCACGCCCTGCCGTCCTGGCTGGGCCTCGGCCAGGACCGGGACGTGCCCCTGCGGCCGCTCGCTGCCTTGGCTGTGACCAGTGCCGTCTTCCTCGGAGCCCTCGCCGTCGGCGTCACGGGGACAACCGACCTGGTCAGAGCGACCTCGGCATGCTTCGTCGCCGTGTACTTGCTGGTCCTCGCGTCAACGGTCCTGGTCCTGCGGGGGCGGCCCCGGGCCATCGCCGGTACGGCCCTGGCGGCAATGGCGGTGGTGGCGGTCTTCTCGTCGGTGTACCTGCTGGTACCGGCGGCAGCGGGCGGCATTTCGGTGCTTGTACAGACGGTCGACCGCAAGCGCCGGCGGCAGCCTGCGGCCCCGTGACTCCGAGCACGCCCCAGGGGCCTCATTTTCGGCACAATGTCTTGTTTGCCGGTCTCGGGACCACCCACCGCATACCACTCGACGCACTCCGGATGATTGTTCGTCGTCCTCTTGCAAGAGGCTCATGGGTCACTACCAGCTGGTTTATCGTCAGTTCATGGCAGGAGAGCGCAAGGTAAATCCCTCCGTACTTACCTCGTTCTGCGTTTCATGACGATTTCATCGGTCAGGCAACGACTCAATGTTCGCTGGCTCAGTGCGGTCGTCTTGGTTGCCGGGACCGTCGTGCCCGGCTATACGAGCCCACCCGCGAGGACGTCCTATCTTGGTGGGGCCGCCCACAAGGTGGTCCCGGCCAAAACGGCCGTGGTCCCGGTCAAAACGGCCGTACCCGGTAGAGCGGAGCCTGCCGCTCCCGGCCGCACTCTCGCATCGCCGTCGCCGAGCACGCAAGAGGACACGACCTCCAGCAACTGGTCTGGCTACGTCGAAACGAACGGGCCCTACACTGCGATCACGGGTACTTTCGTCGTCCCCTCAGTGAGCCAATACCTGGCGGGGCCCACTGCATCGGAATGGGTTGGCGTCGACGGGTGGGCCAACAGGTCCCTAATCCAGGCCGGCGTTAACGAAGTGCCGCAAAAGTCAGGCAGTGTCCTTGTAGAGCCGTGGTGGGAAGTCCTACCGGCCCGTCAGGAGGTCGCATCCGGCGTCGTGGTAGCTGTGGGCGACAGGGTCACGGTGACTATCGCCAAGGTCAGCGGTTCGACGTGGAGCATTAGTTTGACCGATGGTACAAATGGTGACGTCTTTACGACGGACCAGAAGTACGAGGGCCAACTGTCGTCAGCCGAGTGGGTCGTGGAAGCCAACGAACGGGCAGATGGCAAGCCCACGCAACTCGCCCACTACGCCCCTCAGGTGAGCTTCACCAAGCTGGGTGTCGCTGGGCCGCAGACAACAGTTATCCGCGTCGTCATGAGGCAGGACGGTGAGAGCGTTTCGACCCATTC
>DATKHZ010000629.1:0-2296 GCA_035509995.1 Acidimicrobiales bacterium
GAGATCCGTTGCCGACCTGCGCTACAGGGGTGTCTCTCCGCGCTCCGCGGGGATGTTGTCGGCGCCGCTGATGCTCTTGGCGGCCTAAGACGGTTCTCGGCAAGCGAGAATGTACAAGACCAAGCATTCATCGCAACGACCCAGGCACTCGTTTGGGGCGCGTCCTGCCAACAAGTTGAAGCCCTGGAACAAGCCCGTGTCGCGCTTGCGCAGCTGGACGCGCTCGGGTTGAGCTGCGAATACTTGGTTTTCGCTTGGCCCGTCGCAAACGACGCGGCGAAGGCTTTGGGCGACCGCCAGGCCATGGCGGACCTGCTGGGCCTCTTCGAGGCCCATCCAATAGGTCACCTCCCACCCCTACTGCGAGCGGAACGGGCGCTGACGAAGGCACATCTTGCCGCAGCCCCGGGCGAGGCTGGCTCGGCAATCGTAGAAACTGAGTTCGCCGAAGCGGTGGCCTCCTTCCGGCGCGCCGGTAGCCCGTGGCACCTGGGCCGGGCGCTCGCCGATTATGGCGGCTACCTCGCCCAGTGCGGTCAAGACGAGGCCGCCGGTGCTGCGCTTGACGAGGCGGCGGCGATTGCCGAGCGTCTTGGGGCGAGCCCGCTCGCCCTCCGTGTTGCGTCGATCCGGGCAGGCGACGGACAATGGCCTGCGAGCAGCCCGTTCGGGGCTCATGTTCTCGCCGATTGATGCCATTGTTGGCACAAAAGGTCACCAAATTTTTCATGGCGGTTACCGATCTGGCTCCGAAACTTCCAGATCACTGAGGCTGGTGCAAAAAAATCGACTCAGCGGTGACCGATCGGGCAATTGCGGAGCCACGTTTGCGGTTTTCGGTGCAGGCCGCCTCCATTTCCGCCACGCCCTCCCCCGCCGGGCTGCCCCAGGCGGGCCGACACGCCCTCCCCGCCCTCCCCCGCCGGGCCAACACCGGGCCGCCGCTGCGCGGTCCCGACAGCAACCCGGCCGCGCCCCTGGACTGACGAGTACGCTAAACGCTCGTGACTAACCTGGCCTCCATCGATAGGCACGACCTCGCGGGAATCGTTGCCGTGGTCGTGGCCATCGCGCTATTGCTATACGCCTGGATCAAGGTGGCGGCCAAGGCCACGAAGCTGGCTATGTACCTCTTTCTCGTGGCCGTAGCCGCCGCAGTGGTCGCAGTCCTGTTGTTCACCAGGGCCATCTGATCAGCCCCGGCCCCGCCGGAGCCACTCCCCTCCCCCGCCGCTTCGCAACCATCGAGTGCGGCCGGCCGGCACGACTTCCGACGCCACGGTTTCCCGGAACGGGCGACCCCCAAACCTGGTAGCGCTTTCGTAATGTTATGGCTCATCAGGACCCCGCCAAGCTAGGGTCTTGGTACGTCTTTGCCCACCAAGAAGTGGTCGCAGGTCGCCCCATTTTGACGAGCAAGAAAGAGAGGCATACCCACCATGGCATACGAGGTTTCCCACGTACACGCCCTCGAGATTCTCGACTCCCGCGGCCGCCCGACCCTCGAGGTCTCTCTCCAGCTCGCTTCCGGCGCTGAGGGGATAGCAGGTGTGCCCTCCGGCGCCTCGACCGGGACCCGCGAGGCTGTGGAGCTGCGCGACGGTGACCCAAAGCGGTTCAAGGGCGCCGGCGTCACCAAAGCGGTGGGCAACGTCAACGGCGAGATCAACAAGCTCCTCTCCGCCCGTTCGTGGAAGAGCCTGGAAGAACTTGACCAGGCCGTCATTGAACTCGACGGCACGGAGACCAAGAGCCGTCTCGGGGCTAACGCTACGGTCGGAGTTTCCATGGCGGCGGCGCGGGCCATGGCAAAGGCGGACGGCAAGCCGCTGCACCGCTGGCTTGCCCCGGATGAGAGCCTGCTCCGGCTCCCGGTCCCCAGTTTCAACGTGATCAACGGTGGCGCCCACGCCCAGAACGAGCTCGAGTTCCAGGAGTTCATGCTCTCCCCCCTCGGGGCACCGAGCTTCGCCGAAGCGCTCCGGGCGGGCGCCGAGGTCTACCAGACCCTGAAGAGCCTGCTCCACTCGCGGAAGTACGCCACGGGGCTCGGCGACGAGGGCGGTTTCGCGCCCGACCTGTCCACGCCGGAAGAGGTCCTCGACCTGCTCGTGGAGGCGATCACCGGCGCCGGCTACACCCCCGGGCGCGACGGGATCGGCATCGCCCTCGACCCGGCATCCTCAGAGATGCGCGAAGCCGACGGCGCCTACCGCTACTCGACCGGCACGCGCCTGACCACCGAGGAGATGATCGAGCGCTACGACCTGCTCACGACCAATTACCCGATCTGGTC
>DATKHZ010000630.1:0-4385 GCA_035509995.1 Acidimicrobiales bacterium
ATCGTGGCCGCCCGCAGGCGCCGCTACGACAAGGTCGCCGTGCTGTTCGGAGGAGCGCTAGCGTGCCTCGTCCCGCTGTGGTTCGCCTTCGGCAACGTCGTCAACCTCCTGCCGGCGAACATCTGAGCGCGAGACATAATCTTCGAAGGCGTCTAGGACCACCACGTCACGCGCGTATGTGAACCGCTTACGAGCCTCGTGGAGGGGTGCCCAGAGGAGGTCGTCGATCTCGTCCTTCGCCTCGGGCAACAGTTCGGGCTGGACATTGGCAATGGCGCCTGTGCCCGGCAGCACCGTCATTGCCCAGTACCGGACCACCTTTGGGCGGCCTTCTGCGTCCCTGTAAGTCGTGCTCGGCAGTTCCGGGCCGAGGCGGCACGAGAGGCCGGTCTCCTCCCGGACCTCACGGAGCGCCGCCTCTTCGTCGGTTTCCCGAGGCTCAACTTTGCCCTTGGGGAGCGCCCAGTCGTCGTAGGCGGGCCTGTGGACCAGCACGACTTCGACCCCCGCCGGCATACGGCGCCAAACAACGCCACCAGCGGCCCGTACCTTTGAGCTCACCCGATCGAGGCCAGCCTCTCGCCTTTGCCGTGGCGCTTGCTCCTGGCGACGGCAAGTTCCTGGAAGTGCCGCTGGGCGTTGATGTGCTTCTCATCCGGCACCTTGTACCAGGTGCCGTCTGGCGCCAGTTCCCACGCGAGTTCGTCATCGGCCAGGTTTACCTCGAGGATTTCGCGAAGTCGTGCTTGGATCTCAGGAGACGTCACGTCAACAAGGGCTTCGACGCGACGGTCCAAGTTCCGCTCCATGATGTCAGCCGACCCCATCAGGTACCGGCCGCCGTCGGGCAGGACTGAGTGGGCTGCTTGGCCGTCGTAGTTCGTCTGTATGACCGCATCTTGGGTGAGGCCGTCGGTGCCCGGACCGGTGACGTCGGTGGGGAAGTCAGTAGCTGCCCCGTCGCCGAAGTAATAAATCCGTGAATGTTCCAGGTAGCGCCCGACAAGCGAACGAATGCGTATTGTCTCCGAGAGCCCGGGGACGCCGGGGCGCAGGCCGCAAACTGCGCGCACGATCAGGTCTATCTGAGCTCCGGACTGGGAAGCAGCGTAAAGAGCGTCGATTGTCTTGCGGTCGACAAGGTTGTTCAATTTCCACACGATCCGCCCGCCCGGCCCCCGCTCGGCTTCTTTCTCGATCAGCTCGATTATTTTCGAACGGAGCGCGAGAGGTGCGACTATCAATTGCCTGTAGGCCGATTGACGGCTGTACCCGGTAAGGAAATTGAACAAGTCAGTCAGGTCCTCTCCAAGTGCCGGGGAGGCCGTCAAGATCCCAATATCTTCGTAGAGACGGGCAGTGGAAGAGTTGTAGTTGCCCGTGCCGATATGGCAGTACCTGCGGATCCCGTCGCCTTCCTCCCGCACGACAAGTGCCGTTTTAGCATGAGTTTTCAACCCGATCAGGCCGTAGACGACATGCGCCCCCGCCTGCTCGAGGGCTCTCGCCCAGCCAATGTTGGCAGCCTCGTCACCCCGCGCTTTCAGCTCGACGAGGGCGGCCACCTCCTTGCCCCTTTCCGCGGCGCGAATCAGTGCAGTCACGACCGGGCTGTCACCCGATGTCCGGTACAAAGTCTGCTTGATTGCTCGGACTTTCGGATCTCGAGCGGCCTGCTTCACAAACGCCTCGGTCGACATTGCGAAGCTTTCGTAAGGGTGGTGCACGAAGATGTCTTCGTGGGCTATTGCCGCGAATATGTCGACCGTCCCGTCGTCCGGAGCGGCGAGCCGGCTCGGGGTTACCGGTGAGAACGGTTCGTCTTTCAGCTCGGGCCGGTCCAGGCCGTGGATCTCCCACAGGGCGCTGTAATCGAGCAAGCCGTCCATTTGGTACACGTCCGCGGGGTGCAGGTCGAGCTCACGGATGAGCAGGTCCAGGACCTCGGTGCTGAAGCCGGACTCCACCTGCAGGCACACCGCGCGCCCGAAACGTCGGCGGCGCAACTCCATCTCGACCGCTTCCAGCAAGTCGTCAGCCTCTTCCTCGGCAAGGGTGAGGTCGGCGTTGCGGATCACACGGAAGGCGTAGTAGCTCTCGATCTCCATTGCCGGGAACAGTTCACCGAGGAATGCGGCCACCACCTGTTCGACCGGGACGAAGCGCTCACCGTCGGGCATTGCAAGGAACCCGGGCAGCAGTGGTGGGATCTTGACACGGGCAAAGCGCCGGTCACCTCGCTGAGGGTCGCGAACCATCACCGCGAGGTTGAGCGAAAGGTTGGATATGTACGGGAAAGGGTGGCCGGGGTCGACGCCGAGCGGCGTCAGTACAGGGAACATCTGCGACTCGAAGACCGTCTCGGTGTACGCCTTGTCGGCCGGGCCCAGAGAGCTCCATGGGACCAAACGGATGCCGTGAGTGGCCAGTTCCGGCACGACCACCTCGTTGTAGATCCGCGACCGTTGCGAAAGGGCCTCCTCCACCTGGGCTCCTACCGCCCTCAGCTGGTCAGGGACCGAAAGCCCGTCTGGTGCGGTACCTGAGATGCCCGCAGCCAGCTGGTCCTTCAGGCCGGCTACGCGAACCTGAAAGAACTCGTCCAGGTTGGTCGAGAAGATAGCGAGGAACTTTGCCCGCTCCAGCAAGGGCTGCGTAGGCGACCCAGCCAGCGCAAGTACACGGTGGTTGAAGTCGAGCCATGACAGCTCTCTGTTGACGTAGCGGAGCTCGCTGCCTCCGAGGATGTTGCCCGACTGGCTCTCGCCTTCTCGTGTCTCATCCCGGCCGTCAGCTTCCTGAGAAATAGTTCCACGACCAAGCACCACGGCCTTCACGCTACCGCCTCGCGATAGCGCAAACAGCGGAAGGGGCTGCGCGCTCAGGCCTCGACGGTGCCTATGAAGTCGCCTTCTTCATCGTCAGGCACACCTAAGTCCCACTCGAGGAGGACGTTTTCCCGCGCCGCGTCGCGCACGATACGTTCCCGGTTACGGCGGAACTGGGGGTCATGTGGAGGCAACAAAAGCAGGCGCGCCAGGATCCGCTGGCGAAGCTCCTCGATCAGAATGCGGTCCCCGAAGTCCGAGTCGACTCTCCAGTGTGGGGCGACGGGGCCTAGGTAGACGACCCTTACGTGCCCACGGGGGGGCCCGGTGGCCTCTGACTGTTGAGTAGACATGCGCTGAGCATACGCGACGTCTGTCACCCCGCTGTTCCGGCCGTCCGTCACTCGGCGACCGGTCCGCCTTCGGTTGACAGCTCCCGCAACCGGTTGGCAGCGCTCACCACGGCTTGCAACGAGGCGTCAAGGATGCTCGAGTCCATCCCGACCCCCCACACCACCTGGCCCGCGGACTCGGCCTCCACGTAGGCCACCGAGGAAGCGCCGCTCCCGGCGGTCATCGCATGCTGGTTGTAGTCAAGGACGGCGAGCCCGACACCGATGTCTGAAAGCCCGTTCACAAGGGCGTCGATCGGGCCGTTGCCTTTCCCGACAACGCTGCGGTGCTCGCCGTCGACGAGCAGCTGAGCCGTCACCTGAGTGACGTGGGCATCCGTCGACCGTTCGGTCGCCACCTCGGCCCCGATGAGGCGCAAAGAAGCGCTCTCCGCGAGGTACGTCTTTTCGAAAGCCTCCCAGAGCTCGTCCGGTTTTATCTCGGTCCCGCTCGCCTCGGTCACTGCCTGGACGGCTTTGGAGAACTCGATCTGGAGCCGGCGGGGCAGGTCAAGACCATGCTCGGTCTCCATGATGTACGCAACCCCACCCTTGCCAGACTGGCTGTTGACACGGATGATCGCCTCGTACGTCCTGCCGGTGTGTTTGGGGTCGATGGGCAAATAGGGGACCTCCCATTTGTCGTACGGCTCCGGCATGGCGGCGATCCCCTTCTTGATGGCGTCCTGGTGGGAGCCCGAAAATGCCGTGTACACGAGGTCGCCGACGTAGGGATGGCGCGGGTGGACGGGCATCCGCGTGGCGTGCTCGGCGACCCGCCGGACAGCCTCGATGTCGTGGAAATCGAGTTCGGGGTCTATCCCCTGCGAAAACAGGTTGAGCGCGACGGTCACGAGGTCGAGGTTCCCGGTCCTTTCGCCGTTGCCGAACAGCGTTCCTTCGAGGCGCTCTGCGCCGGCAAGAAGCGCCAGCTCGGCCGCTGCAACGGCAGTGCCCCGGTCGTTGTGAGGGTGCACGGACAGGACGATTGAGCTGCGGTCGCGGAACTGTCGGCCGAACCATTCGATGACGTCTGCGAACACGTTCGGCGTGTACATCTCGACGGTCGAGGGAAGATTGACGATCAAAGGTGCCTCGGGGCTCGGCTCGACGACGTCAGCCACCGCTTCGCAGACTTCAACCGCAAAGTCGGGTTCGGTCCCCG
>DATKHZ010000631.1:0-4034 GCA_035509995.1 Acidimicrobiales bacterium
GGGTCGTAGCGCGCGTGGGCACTGTCCTCGTCGAGCGGCACCTTCCACGGGACCTCCTGCGGCCTTGGGTCGATCGTCACGGGGCCTACGAGGTTACTTACCGTGTCTAGGACCTCGCGCGTGACCGCGCCTACTGTGCGATCTGGCACGAGCGCGACGCGCCGGTTCCCTCCATTGCTCGTTTCAACGACCGCTTCATGGACGCGCAGGTCGAGCGCCACCACGAAGGTGCCCGAACCGTCCGGTGCCGGTAGCGGAGCAGTCTCCCAACCTCTCGCGGTTAGCCGCAGCGCCGCGTGCTGGAGTTGGGGCTCAGGAGGCGCAAGTGCCACCGCGAGCTTGCCGAGGACTTGGGTGTGCGCGTGCAGCGTGTCGCAAGTACCGCTCCACTGCTCGTAGTTGACCGCCGGCCACTCACGCGACATGCTTCCACGCTAGCAATCACAAATGCGTTCGCCAGCACCTCATCTTCGCCGTCCAACCTCAGGGCGTCAAGACGTCCGCGGCGGCCTGAGCCCACCGTCCGCGCAAGGCAACGCCCGGGGTAGCGGCAACTCCGTCGCCGCTGCCGGGCTTTTGGTCCAGCAGACGGAGCATGCCCGCGGCAGTCACCAGCTCGTCGCTGGGCAGCCCGCTTTCGCTGGCGGCACCGTTGACAACGCCCGCGATGGCCCTGGCCATTTCTCCCGTTTGCCCCGGCACAGACAGGACGCAGTGGCCACATATACCGAGATGGCGTGCCGCTATCCCCTTTAGTGGGCCCGCGCAATGAGGGCATTGTGTTGCCGAGGCCGAAATGAGCTGAGTGTTCGGTGGCTTCCGCGCGGTTCTTTGGCCTGGCCGCTGCTGACTCGGCGCGACCAGCAACTCCAAGAACGGGCTTGGCCGGTTCGTCCAACCACGAGCGTTGGAGGTAGCCCAGGTGAGGTGCAGTTCGCGACGAGCTCGAGTCACTCCGACGTGGAGCAGACGTTCCTCCTCGGCAAGCTCCGCGTCCCCTTCGGCATACATCGACGGCATAGCTCCGTCGGTCATACCGACCACGAAGACGATGTCCCACTCGAGGCCCTTGGCCTTATGCAATGTGGCCAGGGTTACGCCCGATGTGCGTGGTCCGTGGGTACGAACGGCCAGCGAATTCACCTCAGCCAACAGCGAGGTGGCGGCCGCGGTCGAGGCTTCGGGTAACGCCTCAACGAGTTCGACCAGAGCTTGTTGGGACTCCCAGCGTGCCCGGGCTGCGCCGAGGCCACTGGGCGGCTTGTCGGGGTTGAACCCGGCACGAGCCAGGAGGGACGACAGCAGCTCCAAGCCGTTGCGCTCAGGTTCGGCCCGGGCGGCCCGCCCGAAGGGCACCAGTACCGCTCGGACTTCTTCGCGGTCGAAGAACGTGGTGTCCTCGGCGACGATGACAGCGATATCGACGCGAGCAAAAGCAGCCTCGAAACGGGCCTGGGTGGAATTGAAGCGGTACAGGACCGCTATCTCGGACGGCGGTGCCCCAGAAGCGATGGCTCTCCGGGCGGCACCTGCTACCCAGGCGGCCTCAGCCTGCTCGTTGTCAAGCTCGGTGACTTTGGGCCGGGCGCCGGCGGCACGAGTGGCCACCAGTGGCTTTGTCTGGCCCCCTACTGCCACCCGGTTGGCCCAATCAAGGATCTGCGGGCTGGAGCGGTAATTGCGTGTGAGGTTGAACACTTGAGCGTCGGGGTACCGCCGCCTGAAGCCGGTCAGGTAGACCGGGTCGGCGCCTTTCCAGGAGTAGATGGCTTGCCGGGGGTCGCCGACCACACAGACGTCGCGGCCGCCACCCAAGATGGCGTCGAGAAGGCGCTGCTGGGCCGGGTCGGTGTCCTGGTACTCGTCCACCGTCACATGTGCCCAACGGTGCCGTACCACCTCGGCGACCACTTCTTCGCCCTCGATCAAACGGGACGCGATCTCCAGCAGGTCGGCGAAATCGACCTTGCCAATCCGCGCTTTCGCCGAGTCGAACAGCTCCCAGCAGCGGACCACCAAGGACGGGTCGACACCGGGGCGTCGACCAGCCAGCATCGCTGCCGCCGAGTAGTCCTCGACGCTGACGAGCTGGCTACGCGCCCAGCCGGCTTCGTCCATGACGTCACGCAGTTCGGCGTTGTCGGGTTCCTGACTGAGCGCAGCACGCAGCGCATCTCGCCACAAACGCCACTCCTCGTTCTCCGGCAAGACGATCGGTGAAGGCTCCGGCCTGCCCGTACGTGCCCAGTGGCCCTTGGCGACCCACAACCCGGCAGCGTGGAAGGTTCGGGCGTCAACACCGCTAACACCGAGCCGGCTCAGCCGCTCGCCCAGCTCGGCTGCGGCCTTTCGAGAATGGGTGATCGCCAAGGCTCGTCGGGGGTCGACTTCTTTGGTGGCAACCCCGTGAGCGAGCCGGTGGGTCACCGTGCGGGTCTTGCCCGTGCCAGCCCCGGCGATGATACAAACCGGACCGCTCAACGCGGTTGCAGCTGCTCTCTGCTCCTCGTCGAGCTGTTCAAGCGCCGCGGTCATTGTGACGCGATGATACGGGCGGGGCCTCCAACGCGGTGACCCAAGCTTTGTTGCAAGCTCGGGCTGTCAGATCCACCGATGGAAGGAGGCCCCGATGGGCCAAGAATACGTAGGGATCGACCTGCACAAGCGCCGCTCGGTAATTGTGCAGGTGGGAGAAGCCGGCCAGCGCGGTTACACCAAGCGCGTAGAAAACAGCCCAACTGCCCTGGTCGATGCCATCGCGGGGGCAGAGCTCCCCGAGGTGGTGCTCGAGGCGACCTGTGGGTGGTACTGGGCTTATGACTCGCTGGTCGACGCCGGGGCCAGAGTGCACCTGGCCAACCCAAGCGGGCTCAACTGGGGCCAGCGCCGGGTGAAAAACGACGAGCGCGACGCCCAGGACCTGGCGGACATGCTGCGCCTCGGTCGGCTCCCCGAGGCCTGGCCGGCCCCCCAGAAGGCCCGTGAACTAAGAGAGCTGGTGCGCTACCGGGCCAAGCTCGTCTGCGTGCGTTCCGGCATGCGCTCACAGGTCCAGGGCGTGCTCACCAAGTGCGGCATAGTGATAAGCCGTTCCAAGCTCTGCGGGGCGAAGTCTGACGCCACGGTCGAGGCTTTGGGGCTATCGGGGCCCTACAAGCTCCGGGTCACCTCGTTGCGGGCGCTGATAACAGCCATGGGTGCTGAGATCTCAGCCCTCGACGACGAGATCGCCATGTGGCTGGCTGGCGACGTCGGCTACCGGGCGATCTTGGCCATAAAAGGCATAGGCCCGGTGCTCGGTGCGGTGTTCGTGGCCGAGATCGGCGACGTCGGCCGCTTCGCCAGCCCCGACCGGCTCTGCTCGTGGGCAGGGCTGACCCCCAAGCACCGAGAGTCTGACTTGTCGGTGCACCGGGGCAGGATAACCAAGCAGGGCTCTCGCCTTGTGCGCTGGGCGGCGGTGGAGGCAGTCTCACGCGCCCGGGACACCTCGGTGGCCGGGCTCTACGCCCGTGTGGCGGCCCGACGCGGGGCCAACGTTGCCCGGGTCGCCGCCGCTCGCAAGCTCCTCAGCCTCGTCTATTACGGCCTGCGCGACGGCGAGGTCCGTTGCCTGGCCAAGGTGAGCTGAGCCCAGGACGGCTCGGCCCCGGCTGCGTGCTTCGACACTGGCATGCCCATTTAATTTGCTGGTCGAGATGGTGACTAGGCCCAGCCGGGGCTAGCCGGAACGCTCCATGCCACCCGTCCCGGCGTGGCGAAGAGGTGCACAGCAGCCTTCTGGCCTGCTCTAGACCCGGTTCAAACCTCGAGCCTTGGAGCGCTACCCCATACCCAAACTGGCTAAGGCCACCTGCCCGAAGCCTCGGTCACACTACGGCCCCGCCGGCCCAGAACGGCGAGGTCGGTTTGGCGCGTCCGAGGGACGGGACGTGTCGCCGAGAAGGTCACATTTTGCCTATGGAAATCTCCTCGGAGGCGCGCAAAGATGGTCAGTGCCGGGTACGGCGGCCCCACCCGTATCAGAGGTGCCA
>DATKHZ010000632.1:0-10344 GCA_035509995.1 Acidimicrobiales bacterium
CGCGCATCGCTCCCGCCGATCACCAGCGGCGGATTGTGGACTCCCACAAGACGATCGTCGACGCTGTCGAGTCACGCGACGCGGACGCCGCCGTCGGCATGCTTCGGGACCAGTTTGGCATCACGAACTCGATGTTCACCACGACCCAGTCGAACTGGAAGGGGGCCTGAGCCTACATGGCCCGTGCAGAGGAGGCCCGTTCCGGCGCGGGGGTAAGAGCGGGGGTAAGAGTTGCCGAGCTTTACCGGACAATGCGCACGATCCGCCGCTTCGACGAGCGGATCGTCGACCTTGTAAACGCCAACGAGATAGCCGGGACCACGCATGAGTACGTCGGCGAGGAGGCCGTTGCTGTCGGTGTGTGCGCGGCGCTGCGATCTGACGACTGCATCACCTCGACCCACCGCGGCCACGGCCACGTGATCGCCAAGGGAGCGGACTTGACGGCGATGACCGCCGAGCTGCTCGGCAGGACCACGGGCTGTAACCGCGGCCGCGGCGGGTCGATGCATATCGCTGACCTCTCGCTCGGCATCCTCGGTGCCAACGGCATCGTCGCTGCTGGCGCTCCGATCGCGGCCGGCGCCGCCTGGGCCTCCAGGCAAGAGGGAAGTGACCGGGTCGTCGCCTGCTTCTTCGGCGACGGCGGCCTGAACCAGGGCGTGCTGCACGAGACGATGAACCTCGCGGCGCTGTGGGAACTTCCTCTCGTGTTCGTCTGCGAGAACAACGGCTACGCCGTCACGCTTTCGAGCGCGGATTCGACCGCTGGCTCGATCGTTGAGCGTGCCAGCGCGTACGGTATGCCCGCCGAGCGGGTCGACGGGATGGACGTGCTCGCTGTGCTCGATGCGACCGAGCGCGCAGTGGCCCGCGCTCGCCGGGGCGAGGGCCCGAGCTTCCTCGAGTGCCTCTGCTACCGCTACACCGGCCACCACACCGCCGAGCGGACGATGGCGTTGAGCTATCGAAGCGAGGAGGAGATCGCCAGCTGGCGAGACCGTGACCCGCTCGAGCGCTGCGCGCAATTTCTGGTCGGCGACGAGCGCGGGGAGATCGATGCCGAGGTGGAGCACGACCTCGACGCCGCGCTGGCCGCTGCGCGAGGCGCGCCGCGCCCGCGACCGGACGAGGCACTCGAGTACGTCTGGGCCTCAGGTCATCGCCCGCGAACGGGCACCAGTGCCCACGCTTAGATATCAGCAGGCGCTCGCGCTCGCGCTGCGGGATGAGATGGCCCGGGACGACGCCGTGTTCGTCATAGGCGAGGACGTCCGGCACGCGCTGCGAGGTGTCACCAAGGGCCTAGTCGAGGACTTCGGCCCCGAGCGCGTGCTCGACACGCCGATCTCCGAGCAGGCCTTCACCGGCTTCGCAACCGGTGCGGCCCTGTCCGGACGGCGGCCCGTCGTCGAGTTCCAGATCCCGTCGCTGCTCTACATCGCCTTCGAACAGATCGTTAATCAGGCCGCGAAGCTCCGGCTGATGACCGGCGGCCAGGCGAGCGTCCCGGTCACCTACCTCGTCCCGGGCTCGGGCGCCCGTCTCGGGCTCGCCGCGCAGCACTCCGACCACCCCTACGCGCTCCTCGTCCACGCCGGAGTTAAGACCGTCGTGCCCGCGACGGCGAGCGACGCCTACGGGTTGTTCGTCTCTGCCATACGTGACGACGACCCGGTCGCTTTGTTCGCACCCGCCGCCGCTCTTGGCACGCGCGAGCAGGTCGACGGCCAGCTCGTGCCCGTGCCGCTGGGTCGGGCACGTATTCATCGCGCAGGCGACGACGTCACTGTCGTGGCGGTCGGCCACCTCGTGCGCACCGCGCTCACGGTCGCCGAAGAGCTCGCCGGCGAAGTCTCGGTCGAGGTGTTCGACCCGCGGTCGGTGCTGCCCTTCGACTGGGAGGCGCTGGCCGAGTCGGTCGGTCGCACACATCGCTTGGTGGTGTTCGACGACACCAATCGCTCGTGCGGCCTTGCCGCCGAGGTCCTTGCGACCGCAGCCGAGGAGTTCGATCTCCGAGCGCGACCTCGACGCGTCACACGCGCCGACGCGCCGATCCCCTTCGGGTCGAACTCGAGACGGCGCTGCTGCCGAGCGCCGCCGATCTCGCGTTCGCCATTCGCTCGACAATGAAGGACGAGAAGTGAGCGTGGACGTACACGTACCGAAGATGGGCATGTCGACGGTGGAGGTCGTGGTGACCGAGGTGCTCGTCTCGCCTGGGGATGAGGTGGAGGCCGGGCAGGGCCTGGTTGTCGTTGAGGGCGACAAGGTGACCTTCGAGATCGCTGCCGAGGTCAGCGGGGTGGTCGAAGAGGTCCTGGTTGTCCCCGAACAGGAATGCAACGTCGGCGACGTCGTAGTGCGGCTCGGGGCTACCACCCGGTAACCTTTCGGTGCGATCACCATTTCGACCGCTGACGACGGCAACAGCGACACCGCCGTCATCGCGGAGGTCGACGAACTCGTGCGGCATTGGCTCGACGTCGCGGCGGGACGGCGGGAGGACGGGGCGGCACGGCGGCTTGCTGCCCTCCTGAAAGATCCGTCCGGTCTTGATTTCACGGTTGCGTTCGTCGACCGCGTGGTCCGCCCCGAGGATCCTCGCGTCGCCGCGGCCGGTTTGGGTGAGTTGGCTGCACATCCGCCGCGCTTCTTGTCCTGGTACCTACGCCTGGGCCTCCGGGTCGCCGGGGCGCTGGCGTCCGTAGCCCCGGGCGCCGTCATGTTCGTCGTACGCGCTGCGCTTAGGTCGATGGTGGGCCATCTCCTCGTCGACGCCACGGACAGCCGGCTCGGGCGGGCTGTCGCCCGAATCCGGTCGCCGGGGACACGCCTCAATTTCAACCTGCTCGGCGAGGCCGTGCTAGGGGAGCGAGAGGCCGATAGCCGCCTTGAGGGGACGCGACGGCTGTTGGTGCGACCCGACGTCGACTACGTTTCGATCAAGGTGTCGGCGACGGTGCCGCCGGTCCCGCCATGGGGGTTCGACGAGGCGGTCGGGAACATAACCGAGCGGCTCCTGCCGCTCTACAGGCTGGCCGCGGGTGCGCCGACGCCGAAGTTCATCAACTTGGACATGGAGGAATACCGCGATCTCGACTTGACCATCGCGGTGTTCATGGCGGTCCTGGACCGGGCCGAGTTGTCCGGCCTGGAGGCCGGCATCGTGTTGCAGGCCTACCTGCCCGATGCCATGTCGGCCATGCACCGGCTGCAGGCTTGGGCGGCGGACCGTCGCGCTCGTGGCGGGTCTTGCATCAAGGTCCGCCTGGTCAAGGGCGCCAACCTGCCGATGGAACGGGTCGAGGCCGCGCTGCACGGGTGGCCACTCGCCACTTGGCCAACGAAACGGGGCACAGATGCCAACTACAAGCGCGTCTTGCGCTGGGCGATGACGCCGGAGCGGCTGGCCAACGTCCGGCTCGGGGTGGCCGGTCACAATTTGTTCGACGTTGCTTACGCATGGGTGCTGGCCGGTCGGCGGCAAGTGCGGGACCGCATCGAGTTCGAGATGCTGCTAGGGATGGCCGCCGGCCAGGCCGCCGCCGTTCGGGAGACGGTGGGGGGACTGGTGCTCTATACGCCTGTGGTCCACCCGGACGAGTTTGACGTGGCTATCGCCTACCTTGTTCGACGGCTCGAGGAGGGCGCCAGCAGCGAGAATTTCATGTCGGCGGTGTTCGAGCTGCACGACGACGCCTCATTGTTCCAGCGCGAGCGGGCGCGTTTCCTCGCATCCTTGTCGGCCCTGGACGGCGAAGGCCCGGACTTCGTCCCGGCCGCCAACCGTGTACAGGACCGGCGCACCGAGCAGCCGACGGCGGCAGACGGCTTCGACAACACGCCGGACACCGATCCGTCGGTTCCGGCTAATCGAACCTGGGCGCGCGAAATCATCGGTCGGGTAGCCAGGTCAAACCTCGGCACCGACCTGGTTGACGCGCACACCGTTACCGATGAAGCGGTCCTGGAGCGGATCCTCGGGGCAGTTGCGGGCAGTCGCTGGGGTGCACGGACCGGCGCCGAGCGGGCAGCGGTCCTTCGCCGGGCCGCCGCCGAGCTGGAGCGCCGGCGGGCCGACCTGCTGGAGGTAATGGCATCCGAGTGCGGTAAGACCCTGGACCAGGGCGATCCCGAAGCATCCGAGGCGATCGATTTCGCAAACTACTACGCGACGCTGGCCGAAGAACTCGACCGAGTCGACGGCGCCCGGCACATCCCGGTCAAGCTCACCGTGGTCGCACCACCGTGGAACTTCCCGGTCGCGATCCCAGCCGGGTCTACCCTGGCGGCCCTCGCAGCCGGCTCAGGCACGGTGGTCAAGCCGGCGACCCAAGCGCGGCGGACCGGTTCAATGATGGTCCAGGCACTTTGGGACGCCGGTGTCCCGACCGACGCACTGGCACTCGTGCATGTCGACGAGGGCGACCTAGGCGGAAGCCTGGTAGCCGACCCGCGCGTAGACCGGTTGGTGCTCACCGGCGCCTTCGAGACCGCGGCGCTGTTCCGCTCGTTCCGCCCCGACCTAGCGCTGCTCGCCGAGACCAGCGGCAAAAATGCAATCGTCGTTACCCCGAGCGCAGATCTTGACCTCGCTGTGAAGGACATCGTGGCCTCCGCCTTCGGCCACGCCGGCCAGAAGTGCTCGGCAGCCTCACTGTGCATCCTCGTCGGCTCGGTCGCTCGTTCGCGCCGGTTCCGTAGGCAACTGGTCGACGCAACTACGTCGCTCAAGGTGGGCTGGCCCTCCGACCCAACGACCCAGATGGGCCCGGTCATCGAGCCCGTCGCCGGCAAGCTCCAACGGGCTCTGACCGAGCTCGCGCCCGGCGAGACGTGGCTGGTCCAGCCTCGCCAGCTCGATGGCACCGGGCGGCTATGGTCACCCGGCGTCAAGTCCGGCGTCGCGCGCGGGTCCGAGTACCATTTGACCGAGTACTTCGGCCCAGTCCTTGGGCTGATGACCGCCAAGGACCTTACCGAGGCGATAGAGATGCAAAACCAGGTCGACTACGGGCTGACGGCGGGGTTGCACTCGCTTGACCGGGACGAGATTTCTCTCTGGTTGGACCGCGTCCAGGCCGGCAACCTTTACGTCAACCGCGGCATCATCGGTGCGATCGTTCGCCGCCAGCCGTTCGGCGGTTGGAAAAGGTCGGCCGTCGGGGCTGGCACCAAGGCCGGCGGGCCTAACTATCTCGTCGGGCTGTCGGACTGGAGGTCCACGCCAGCGAGCGTCACGGCCCCGGTCACCGGAGCGGTCCGCCACTTAATTGATCTCGTGTCGCCTGTCCTAGATCCGCAACAGCGCGACTTCCTCGAGCGCGCCGCTGGTTCGGACGCCGCCGCATGGCAAAACGAGTTCGGTACCGCCCGCGACGTAAGCTGCTTGCGGGTGGAGCGCAACGTGCTCCGCTACGTCCCGGTCCCAGTGTGGATCCGCTACGAGGCCGCCACGCCCGCCGAGCTGGTGCGGGTCGTGGCCGCCGGGCTGCGGGCCGGGCCCGAGCTGCGGATCTCGCTCGCAGGCTCGTTACCCGCCGTCGTCAATGAGGCCCTTGGGCAGATCGGGTGCCCCCCGGTCGTGGAGGACAGGTCCGCCTGGCGCACAGCTCTCGCCGGCCTTAGCGCTGGTCGTGTCCGGCTGCTGGGCGGCCAACGGGTTGTGTTCGCCGAGGACAGCGGCGGCAGGCCGGAGATCGCCGTCTACGCTCAGCCCGTCGTCGAGGCCGGTCGAGTTGAACTCCTCACGTTCGTAAAAGAACAGGCCGTCGCCATTACGGCGCACCGCTTCGGTTCTCCGACCTCACTTGTGGAGATCGCATCGCTTGAGGCCTGTTGTGGTGGCCGGGACGTTACTGCACCGTGATTACCGGCCCGCCAACGACTTGGGCCGACGCCTTTCAAGTTGAGCTCCGTAGGTTGGTTGACGCGGGTTATTACTCTGCGAGACAGGGTGGCCAGGCCCTGGGCGAACTTGCCCACAGGGAGCAACGAAGGTTTTTGTCAGCCCTTCCGCCTGGTTATGCGGAAGAAACACCTCCAGAGCTGGCAGCTCGCGACTGGCTCGAAATGTTGATCTTGCAAGCCGGTGAGGAGGCCGAGCAGCAAAGTACCAAGGACGATCTGCTCGAGGTTGCCGGCGTGGAGAGCTCTGACGGCGCCCGCTCGAGAGGAGAGCACGGGCACTTTGTTGTCGACGCGTGGAGCGACGCGGGGCAGGGGAACTTCCGGCTACGCCGGACTGGGTTACACCGCCTCGAGCTGTCCACCCTCTTCCCAGTTTTGGAGAGCTTCGGCCTAGCAGTCGTGGAAGCTGTCCCGTGGCATTTCGCGCTCGGAGCGGCCGGCCCTGGTATTTACCTGGACGATATTGGCCTTCGCGCAAGCACACCCGGGATCGAGCTCGACTTCGACCAGAACGGCGCTGGCTCTGGCGCTGGCGGGAGGCTCGTGCAGGCAATCGAGGCCGTACTAGCGGGCAACGCAGAGCCGAACGTACTCAACAGGTTGGTACTGAGCGCCGGGCTCAGTTGGCACGAAGTCAACCTCCTGTGCGCCTACCAGGCGTACCGCCAGGCGGTCGGAGGCCCGAGGGCAGCCGACCGGGCAACCGTGATGCGTGAAGCGCTCGTCCTGTTCCCATCGGTCGCGGCTGCCGCAATCAAGCTCTTCTACGGTCTCCTTGTCCCTGACCCCCCGGCCGGCCCAGGTGCCGAGCACGTGCCAGTCGAGCATGTGGCAGTCGAGCACGAAGGCGAGGCGCACTCAACTTTGCTCGAAGCACTGTCGCGTGTCCCCGACCTGGCACATCACGAAGCGCTGACGGAGCTCCTGTTACTAGTGGAGGCGACCACGCGCAGTAACTGGGCCCTCAAGCGCGGCCCGGTCGCCCTCAAGTTCGCCAGCGCCTCCGTACCTTTTTTGCCAGCGCCGAAGCCGACCTCAGAGATCTTCGTATGGGCCCCCTGGTTCCACGGCCTGCACTTGCGCTTCGGCGAGGTGGCCCGAGGGGGGATCCGATGGAGCGAGCGGCAGCGAGACCTAAGAACAGAAGTACTTGGGCTCGCCCGTGCTCAAGTCAAAAAGAACTCGCTCATCGTCCCTACGGGCGCCAAGGGCGCCTTTGTGCTTCACGATCCGTCCGCCGGTCAGGACAAGGCTCGGGACGCCTACGCGGCTTTCATCGGGAGCCTTCTCGACCTGACTGACAACATCGTGGACGGCAAGGTGAGGCACCCGAATGGGATATGGTGCCGGGACGGCGAAGACCCGTACCTGGTCGTGGCCCCGGACAAGGGCACTGCCACCTTTTCTGACCTCGCGAACACGATCAGCAATAAGGCAGGTTTTTGGCTGGGTGATGCGTTCGCTTCTGGGGGAAGCAACGGTTATGACCACAAGGCCCTCGGCATAACGGCGAAGGGAGCGTGGCTTGCCGTCGAGCGCCATTTCCATGCCCTTGGGATCGACCCACAACGGGAGCCCATTCGTGTAGTGGGCGTCGGCGACATGTCTGGCGACGTATTCGGCAACGGGATGCTGCAGAGCCGATCGCTGCGCCTGATAGCGGCCTTCGACCACCGACATATTTTTGTCGACCCGTCGCCCGACCCGGAGCGTTCCTACGAAGAGAGGCTTCGCCTTAGCCGGCTCGCGGGGTCTTCGTGGCGTGACTACGACCTGAGCAGCTCACCAGGATCGTCCGTCTATTCCCGGCAGGCCGTGCAGGTCCCGCTGTCGGACGAGGCGCGCTCGGTCCTCAACCTGAGGGCAGGTCCGGTTTCGGCGACCGAACTCGTCAGGGCGATCCTCGAGGCTCCGGTGGACCTTATTTTCTTCGGTGGTATCGGCACGTACGTCAAGGCCCCCGACGAGCTCGACGTTGAAGTCGACGATGCTTCGAACGACGAGGTGCGGGTGAGCGCCGACCATGTCCGGGCGCGGGTGATCGTTGAAGGTGCGAACCTTGCAGTAACACAGCGTGCACGCGTCAGCTATTCGCGAAGGGGAGGGCGGGTAAACGCGGACTTTGTGGACAATGCCGGTGGGGTCGCTCTGTCGGACCGCGAGGTCAACCTGAAGGTCCTTCTCGATT
This sequence comes from Acidimicrobiales bacterium, assembly GCA_035509995.1. Lineage (GTDB taxonomy): Bacteria > Actinomycetota > Acidimicrobiia > Acidimicrobiales > Palsa-688 > Fen-671. The sequence goes on from DATKHZ010000632.1 coordinate 8,105, forward strand.
TGGCTCAGGCAAACGGTCGGCTAGACGGCGGAAGAAGGTACGAGATGCTGGCCGAGGTAACCGATGAAGTGGTCCAGGCAGTCCTGACCGATGTTTCGCGCAGCGTTGACTCTCTCGATCATGCAGCGGTCACCAGTGCCCCTGACCTTCCGGCGTACGAAGCCCTAATGGAGGAGCTGGAGGAGGCAGGAAACCTCGACCCTGCGGTTGAAAGCCTTCCCGGTACTGCGGAGTTGAACCGTCGTCGCGGTGCCGGGGCCGGTCTCACCCGTCCCGAGGTCGCCGTGGTCCTCGGTTATGCCAGGATCGATATTGCAGCGTCGTTGGCTGGTTCTCCGGAAGTCACAGGTGCTGCCTTCGAGATCTCCGGCCTCAGCTATTTTCCGGGAGCGTTTCGAGAGGCCTTTTCCGACCTCGTGCCGCTGCACCCGCTGCACCACAGGATCGTCGGTTGCCAGGTGGCAAACGAAGTCGTCGACCGGATGGGGCCGGTATGGGCTCACGAGGTGGCGAGGGAGGCGCGGTGCCAATTATCTGATGTAATCACGGCCTACTGGGCAGCGCGAGAGGTGCTCAGCATAGCGGCCCTTTACGATGAGGTCGACCGCCTGTCGAGGTCTATACGTGATGATGCAGTGGCCCATCTTCGCGAGGTACTGAGCACGGCAGTCAACAGGCTGGTCCGATGGTACCTATCCGGCAGCGACCGCCTCACAACGAGCGAAATGATCGAGCGCTACCGGTTGGCCTCAATAGAATTCGACCGCCTGCTTGGTTCGCCAATGTCCGACAGTGCGCTCCCATCGTCGGCACCTCCCAGGTTGGCGGAACGGGTCATGGACCTGGCAGCCCGAGGCGTACCGCCGGTTGTCGCAGAGCGGGCTGCGCGGTTGGAGGCCAAGGCTGCGGTTGGTGAAGTTGCAGAGGTGGCGCTAGCCTCCGGCAAAGAACTGAAGGTCGCGTTGGACGTGCATCGGACCGTTGGCGCCGGCCTGTCCCTGCCTGGGCTCTCTGAGGTGCTGCGATCGCGGACGACGCTGGACCGGTGGGACCGCTGGCAACAGCATGCGCTAGCCGATGACCTTGCTCGCCTAGGAACGACCGCGGCGATAGCCGCATTGGCCCATTACCCGGACCTTCCAGGAGTAGACGCCGGACGAGAATGGCTGTCGGAGAACCGTGCTGCAATGGCTCCGGCTGCGTCCCTGGTTGCGCAGGCCCAGAGAACCGCAGCCGTCAACCTCTCTCTCGCCAGTCTCGCGGTGCGCTCGCTGGCAGCCGTGGTCCACTGAGCCACCCACCGTTTGTCCTCACCGCTTGGCGATAGTTGACCGCATATCGATGGGCACGAAGGCAGCTAAAGGGTCCCGAACAACCGGTCCCCGAAGTCGCCGAGGCCGGGGACGATGTACGCGTGTTGGTCGAGGCCTTCATCGATCGAGGCGGTGACGATATCGACTGCGGGGTGGAGGTCTTGGAGACGGGCGATGCCCTCGGGTGCCGCCACCACCGACAGGAGGGTTATCCGGGCGGCACCGGCCTTTTCGAGTTCACCACAAGCTGCGGCAGCCGAAGCGCCTGTTGCGAGCATCGGGTCGAGGAGGAGCGCGGCGCGTCCCTCGAGCGGGGGAAGCTTCGAGTAGTAGAGAGAGGGTTCGAAGGTGGCGTGGTCGCGCTCCAGCCCGACATAGCCAACCGTGACCTCGGGGAAGAGCTCGGTCACCGCGTCCAGCATCCCGAGCCCCGCCCGAAGTACCGGGACAGCGACGAGAGGTTGGGCCAGCCGCGCTCCTGCCGCCCTGGCCAACGGGGTTTCCACCTCGACCGCCGTCGTCGGCATGGCTTTGGTCGCTTCAAGGCAGAGCACCAGGGCCAATCGCTTGGCGAGCAGGCGGAACAGCGGGGGTGGCGTGCTGCGGTCGCGCAGGTCGGTGAGCATGGAGCTGACTAAAGGGTGGCTGACGACCTGAACGCCCACTTCGCCCACCTCCTGATGTGCCTGGCCTAGGGGACACTCTATGGCCCCGGAGAGGAAGGCTCCCTTTCGGGCGGTGCCGATCGACCGTGGTCCGGGGACCCGGCGGCGCAGCTACCTCCAGGAGAACATAGGCACATTCCTCAGCTCGGCAGCACGGCTTCGAGCGCGCTGACAAGCTCTTCGGCCTCCGGCGTAACGGTGGGACGAAAACGCGCGACGACCTCACCCGAGGGAGACAGTAGGAACTTCTCGAAGTTCCACT
>DATKHZ010000633.1:0-9928 GCA_035509995.1 Acidimicrobiales bacterium
TACCGCTCCGATGAGATGCACCGCCGGCACCCGTTGGCCGTTCTGCTAAGCGATCTGGGCAGGGAGCGCCGCTACGAGGAGATCACTTTGCGAGCGCTCGACGACGAAGGCCTGCGCGAGATGGTCAGCGCCATCTTCGATGGCACGCCGGTGGGCGACGACTTTGTGGCTGCCCTCCGCGGGCGGACCTCGGGGAACCCCTTCTTCATCGAGGAATTAATGAAGGTCCTCCTCGACGATGGGTCGATCTACCGCGGCCCAGGGGAGTGGGAGAGGAGAGATATCGCCGAGATGGAGATGCCGCAGAGCGTCAGGGAAACCCTCTTGCTCCGTGCGCGCAACCTCGACGGCCCGATCGTCGAAGCCCTTCAATTGGCTGCGGTGTTGGGAGAGCGGATCGAGCCTGAAGTGCTGGCGGCCATCACCGGGATGAGTGCTCCCGAGGTGGAGCACCTGATCGGCGAGGGGCTTCGTCTCCAGCTCATCAGCGAAAGACGCGAAGGGCGTCGGGCTACTTACCGGTTCCGGCATGCACTCACCCGGGAGGCCTTCGCCGACGAGCTTGTGGGACCGGCGCGCAGGCACGCCCACAGGCGCATCGCCGAGGCACTCCGTTCCTTGCATGAGGAGGACCTCGACTCGGTTGCGTCCGAGCTCGCCGAGCACTTCGAGCAAGCCGGCGACGCTGCAGCCGCAGTCGAGTTCGGCTTGCGAGCCGCCCGCCGGGCTGTCGCCAGCACCGCACTGACCGAGGCTGCCGTCCGCTATGACCGCGTTCTGAACTTCCTGGACGGCGACCCGATAATGCGCCTCGATGTTCTCGTCGAGGCAGCGGAAGCCCTGCAAAACCACAATGTCCTTCTTGCGAAGGCCTTTGCGACTGAGGCCCTGGGCACAGCCCGCGCGGCCGGCGATGCGCTGGCGCAGAGCAAGGCGCTGTCGGTCCTGCAGCGCGACGCGTGGCGTTCCGGCGACTCGCATGAGGCGATCCGGCTGGCCTCCGAGGCGTACGCCATCGCGCGCGGGATTGACGACTATCACGAGGCGTTCATGGTCGCCCGGCTGAGCCGGCTGCTAACCCTGGGGGACCGCTACGACGAGGCGGCGCAGCTGATTGCGGTCGGGATCCCCCTCGCCGAGCGTGCCGGGAACGACCGTGCCCTCGCGATTATCCAGGGCACCCGGATGCTGAGGCTAACCATAGGGCCCGAGTTCTACGAGGCGCTCCAGCTATCGGTCGAAGCGGCACGTAGGGCTGGCGAGCCGCTTCAGGAGGCGATCACCACCATCAACGCCGGGTACATGTGCGTCTGGAACGGCGCGCTAGCGCGCGCCCGGGAATACCTGACGCGCGGGATGGAGCTCTCCGAGCGTGCTGCGCCCAACGACCGGTACGCGGGCGCGGGGCTGGCGTGGCTGCTGTCGCTCACGGGCGAGCTTGGCGAGGCCCGCCGGCTGGCAACGCCGCTTGTCGCGAGCGACGACGTCCCGACGAGCATCGTCGCATTGAACGCTCTTTGCGAGGTGGGGGCCCGCGAGGAAGATCCGGAGCTTCCAGAACTCGTCGACCGGTTATGGACTGCGGCCGCGCGAACCGGTGAGGCGCAGCGGACGGTCCCCGCCCTCGCCGCGAAGGCGGCGCTGGCGCTACGCGACGGGATCGACTTGGCCACCCCGATCTTCTGGGAAGCTCTCGAAACGACTACCAACAAACACGCTGGCGGGAGCCACTGGATGTTCTCTCCCGAGCTAGCTCGCGCCCTCGCCGACGAGGGCCGCCGTGACGAATTGGACGGCTGGTACCGCAGGGTCAACCAGCTTTCCATCGCGGACCCAAACCCTCACAACCGGGCTGCGGACAACCTCTGTCTCGGCTACCTCCTTATGGCCGGGAACGAGAACTCCGCTGCGGTCGAACAGTTCGCCGAGGCGCGAGCCGCCTACAAGGCCATGCCCTGCCCAAGCCGCGAGGCCGAGGCGCTGCTAGCTATGTCGAGCCTCCTGTGGCGGTCGGACCGGGTGGTCGACAGTTTGAACGTTGCTCGCGACGCCGGTGGGATTGCCGACCGGATTGGGGCCGTCGCGCTGTCACGGCGTGCCGCCGAGCTGGTCAAGGTTGCAGAAACGCCCTCGGTGCTGGTGACCGTGATGTTCACCGACATCGTTGGGTCGACCGAACGGCTTTCCGCTCTCGGAGACCGCGCGTGGAAGTCGGTCCTGGAGCGTCACAACTCCCTGGTACGTCGCGAGCTCCTTCGATGGAACGGCAGGGAGATCGACTTCACGGGAGACGGCTTCTTGGCCGCGTTTGACAGCCCGACGTCAGGAGTCCGGTGCGCCCTGACGATCCGAGACAGTTTGGTTGCGGCAGGGATCCAGATCCGCGTCGGCCTCCACACTGGCGAATGCCAAGTTAACGGCTCCAACCTTTCCGGCCTCGCGGTCCACATTGCAGCGCGGGTCAACGCCTTGGCGGGGGCCGGGGAAGTGCTCGTTTCCGGCACGGTGCACGACCTTGTGATCGGCTCAGCTCTGAGCTTCGCAGACCGGGGCACCCACGAACTCAAGGGGGTCCCCGGTCGCTGGCGGCTAGCCGCGGTGTCAGCACCGTAAATGCCAAAAGGTGCTGGCCTCGGCCAAACCGCCTGAGTGACGAGGGGCATGGGGATAATCTGGCAGGCGATGGATGCGAATGGGCTTCGGCGCGCCTTTGTGGACTTCTTCGTCGCGCGCGGCCACGTGGAGGTACCTTCCGAGGGCCTAAGGCCTCACCATCCCCGGGCGCCCCTTTTCACGAACGCCGGCATGAACCAGTTCCTCCCCTATTTCCTAGGTGAGGAGGTGGCCCCGTACAAGCGTGCCGTGACCGTGCAGAAATGTGTGCGGGTCCGCGGCAAGCACGACGACATCGAGCAGGTTGGGCGAAGCCCGAAGCACGTGACGTTTTTCGAGATGCTCGGCAACTTCAGCTTCGGCGATTATTTCAAGGCCGAGGTGATCCCTTGGGCCTGGGAACTGCTGACAGAAGTGCTCGGCCTCGATGGGGACAGGCTCTGGGTGACCGTTTACACCGATGACGACGAGGCGGCGGATATTTGGGTCGACAAGGTCGGGTTCCCGAGGTCGCGCATCCAGCGCACAGAAGAAGACAATTTTTGGGAAATGGGCGAGACCGGCCCTTGCGGCCCCTGCTCTGAGATCCACTTGGACCGCGGCCCCCAGTGGGGTGCTGACGGCGGCCCCGTGGGAGGTGGCGAGGCGCGTTTCGTCGAGCTTTGGAACCTCGTCTTCCAAACCTATGACCGTCAAAGCACCGGTGAGCTCCTTCCGCTGCCGAAACAGGGCATCGACACGGGCGCGGGTTTCGAAAGGCTGCTGACGATATTGCAGGACGCGCCGACGCTTTGGGAGACCGACGTCCTGCGCCCGCTCGTGGCCCGGGCCGAAGAGCTGACCGGGCGCAGGTATGGCGAGGATGCCGAAGCCGATGTGGCGCTGCGCGTGCTCGCCGACCACTCCCGGACGATGTCGTTCATGATCTCCGACGGCATTTTCCCATCGAACGAGGACCGAGGGTACGTGCTGCGCCGGATAATCCGGCGAGCCGTCCTGCGGGCCAACATGCTCGGGACCTCACGTCTGGTCTGCCCGGACATGGTCGCAGCTGTCGTAGAGGTCATGCGCGACGCGTACCCCGACCTGGCCAGGAATGCCGATTTTGTTGCGAGCGTCGCCGGGCGTGAAGAGGAACGCTTCCGCTCCAACCTCCGTTCAGGGATGGTTCTTCTTGAAACCGAGCTTGCCGCCGGGAGCGCCATCGGCGGCGAAACAGCGTTCAAACTGCACGATACTCACGGTTTTCCCGTCGAGTTGACGCGCGAAATTGCGGCGGGCCGCGGGGCCGTAGTCGACGAGGCTGGTTTCGCCGTGGCGATGGGGCGCCAACGCGAACAGTCACGTGAGGGGGGGAAAGGAAAAGCGGGGGTGGGTCACGCAAACCTGGCTGAGTACAAGGAGATCTTGGACCAGTTCGGGCCGACCACTTTCATCGGGTACGAGGTGCTCGACGGCGACGCGAGGGTGCTCGCAGTGCTCGAGCTGGACCAAAGTGGGCAGGTGGAGATATTCCTCGACCGCACCCCCTTTTACGCAGAATCAGGCGGGCAGGTCGGCGATACGGGGATCATTTCTACTGGAACCGGACGCGCACTGGTGCTCGACACCACGCTCGCGCTCCCGGGGCTGCACCGCCATCTCGCTGCGATCGAGCACGGGTATATGTCCCCTGGGCAGGAGGCGCAGGCTTCGGTGGACGCCGAAAGGCGAGCCGCCATCCGGCGTAACCACACCGGGACCCACCTTCTCCATTGGGCGCTGCGGGAGGTTCTCGGCAAGCACGTGAAGCAGCAGGGTTCCCTCGTGGCGCCCGACCGGCTCCGCTTCGACTTCACCCATTACGCGCAGGTGACTAGGTTCGAGCTCGACCGGGTCGAAGACCTCGTCAACACCGAGGTGCTCGAGGACATGAAGGTGGTGACCGAGGAGCTCGCCCGTGCCGAGGCCGAAGCGAAGGGGGCGATCGCGTTCTTCGGGGAGAAGTACGGCGAGCGGGTCAGGGTCGTGCACGCCGGCGAGCGCTCTGTCGAGCTGTGCGGCGGTACCCATGTCGAGCGGCTCGGCATGATCGGGCCGGTCGAAGTGGTCTCCGAAAGCTCGATCGGCTCCAACCTCCGCCGCGTGGAGGCCCTGACGGGGACGGCTACTCTCGAGCGCCTGCGTTCCAACGAGGCCCGCCTCGCTCACGCCGCGGCGCTGCTCAAGTCATCGCCCGAAGATCTGGCTGCGGCTATCGAGCGGCGGCTCGCTGAGCTCCGCGAGGCGCAGGACTCGCTCCGGGCAGCTCGCCACGCTGGCTTGGGCGGCGAAGCCTCCGCCCTCGCTGCCGGCGGGCAGGGTGGCGCTGTCGTGGCGCGCCGCGACGGCCTCAGCGCAGATGGGTTGCGGGAACTGGCATTGGCCGTGCGTTCCGAGCCGGGGGTCAGGGCCGTGGTCCTCGGTGGTTCCCCCGAAGAGGGAAAGGTCACTCTGGTGGCCGCCGTCGAGAAGGGTTACCCTCTCGAGGCGCCTCAGTTGGTCGCGCCAGCCGCCCAGATGCTCGGCGGCGGCGGGGGAGGCCGTAATGCCGAGCTGGCGATGGCGGGCGGCCGGGATGCCAGCCGCCTGGACGAGGCGCTCGAGGATGTCCGGGCAAAGCTCGCCGAGGTGGGCCGTTGACCTGGGAGCTGGAGGAGCAGCTCGCTGCCCCGCGGCCAGAAGGCCGGGTGCTCGGGGTGGACCTCGGCAGCCGCAGGATCGGGCTGGCCGTCTCGGACGACCGGCGGCGCGTCGCGAGCGCTCTGGTAATGCTGCCGCGGGGCGGGTCCCGTGAAGGGGACCACTCCCGGCTGGCGGCGGTTGTGCTCGAGACGGGCGCCAACCTGGTGGTCGTCGGGTTGCCACTTTCCTTGTCTGGTGGGACAGGGCCTGCAGCGCGGGCCGTGGAGGCCGAGGTCGCAGATCTGCGACTGGCGCTCCCCGTTCCGGTCGAGTGCTGCGACGAGCGCTTCAGCACGGTTATCGCTCGCCGTGCGCTGGTTGCCGGGGGCCGGCGGCCGGCGGCGCGCACGGCCGTGGTGGACAAGATGGCGGCGGCAGCGATCCTGCAGACCTGGCTGGACCGACGGCGAGCCTGGCCTGGGCCAAAAGAGCCCCAGGCAGGCCCGGCCAGCCCTCAGTGACGCACCCTTACCTCGGCGCGGGTGCGGAAGAACCTGGGGCACCGGGGAACGCCGCGCCCGGGGAGCCGCCGGGCCCGCAGCCCCGACAGGAGGTCGAGCCAGTAGAGGTCGAGCCAGTAGAAGTAGAAGGCGCGCAAGCGCAGGCGGCTCCGCTAGAAGAGGTCGAGCCGGTTGAAGAGCCCTACGACTACCTTGCCGAACTTCGTACAGGCCGTGGGGGCAGCGGGCGTCGCCGGCGCCGGAGGTGGCCCGTGGTCCTCCTGGCTGTGCTCCTCGCCGTGGTGGTTATCGCCCTGGTCGGCTTCCTCCACGTGAACAACGACATCAACCCGCCGGGAAAGCCCGGCCGCACGGTGATGGTCGCGGTGCCGGCGGGGACCTCGGATGCCCGGGCCGCCGACCTCCTTGCCAAGGACGGGGTGATCCACGGCTCGACCGTGTTCGAGTGGTACCTGAGGCTGAAGGGAGTCGGCACTCTCGTCCCCGGCACCTACCAGATGGCGACCAACGAGCCCTACTCGACGGCGCTCTACATATTGCAAAAGGGCCCGCTCCCTGTGACCTTCCAGCTCGTCGTGCCTGAGGGCTTCACGGTCCGCCAGATAGCGGCCGCGGTCGGTCACCTCAAGGGGGCCGGCATCTCGGAGCACGCCTTCCTCCAGGCGGCCACGGGCGGGCAGGTCCGTTCGGCCTACCAGCCAACCGGGTCAAACGACCTGGAAGGGCTCCTTTTCCCGGCCACCTATCCGGTCCAGCAAGGCGAGACGGCGGACGAGCTGGTGCAGTACATGGTCGCCACCTTTGATTCCCACGCGGCCGCGCTGGGGCTCAGCGCCGCGGCTCAGAGGCTTGGGTACAGCCCGTACCAGGTAATCACCGTTGCGTCGATCGTCGAACGGGAGGTCAAGTTCGAAGCGGACCGCGGCGGGGTCGCCAGCGTCATCTATAACCGGCTGGTCCGGGGGATCCCGATAGGCGCCGAGTCGACGCTTCTCTACGGGCTCGGTGAGCCCAAAGGGCCGGTCGCGATCACCACGCCGAACCCCTACAACACTCTCGTCAACAAGGGACTGCCGCCCACGCCGATCTCCAATCCCGGAATACCCTCGCTGGAAGCAGCCATGAACCCTCCCAAGACAACCTATCTTTACTGGGTCGAGATCAACCCCGACGGCGCGACGAGCTTTGCCTCCAATGAGGCCCAGTTCAGGCAGCTCCAGGCCGAGTGCAGAGCGGTACGCCTCGGGTGCTGAGCTCGACCGGACGACGTCGCCTGCGCCCGGGTGGGCGCCTCGGTACATGGCCTGCAGCCACGACGGTGGTCGCCGGCGTCATAGGCGACCCGGTCGGGCACTCGCTGTCGCCGGCGCTCCACAATGCGGCGCTCGTAGAGCTCGGCCTGGACTGGGTTTATGTGGCGTTCCCCGTCCCAACGGGTAGCGGCCAGGCTGCCGTGGCCGCCATGGTTGAGCTCGGCATTAGGGGCCTGTCGGTGACGATGCCCCATAAGGCAGGCGCCGCTAAGGCTTGCCACCAGTTGAGCCCGCTGGCGGAGCGCCTCGGAGCGGTGAACACCGTGACCAACGTGGGCGGCCACTTGGTGGGCGACAGCACAGATGGTCCCGGCTTCGTTGACTCGCTGGCGGAGCTCGGATGGTCCCCAGCCGGCAAGAGGTGCCTGGTGCTCGGGGCGGGTGGTTCGGCGCGCGCTGTCGTGCTGGCACTTGCTGCCGCCGGGGCCAAGCGTGTCGAAGTTGTCGCCCGCCGGCCCGAGCAGGCGCTCGAGGTGGCCGCACTGGCCGGCCACGTTGGCGTGGTCGCCACGGTGGATGCCGCCGACGAGGCCGACCTGGTCGTCAACGCGACCCCGGTCGGGATGGCGGGAGTGCCGCTGGATAGTACCGGTGACCTTCCTTTGGGCCTCGAGCCGAAGAGGTTGGGGCCCGGCCAACTGGTCGCGGACTTGATCTATGCGCCGGCCACGACCCAACTGCTGGCCTCAGCGCGCGCACGTGGAGCCGGGACTGTGAACGGCCTGGGCATGCTGGTCCATCAAGCTGCGCGCCAGGTGACGATCTGGACCGGCAGGGACGCTCCCATCGAGGTGATGTCGGCGGCCGCGCTACTCGAGCTGGGCAAGCGTGCCGAGATCGGCAAGGTAAGAGAGCCACCCCAGCAGGGCGAGGCGGGGCCAGCGGGATAAAAGGCGCCCTTCACGATAGACGAGGTCGTCCCCGGTGCCGGGTTCTCTCAACTTCGTTGGCGAAGATGCCGAAGTACAGGCCATAAGAACCGGAGGTTGCCGTGTCGCTTGAAGGTACGCTAGAGACAATTGCACTGCCCGACGTCCTCGCGCTCCTTTCCGTCACAGCGAAGACGGGGGAACTGCGGATCGAGTCTCGGGGTGGCGTTGGCAGCGTGTGGTTCGATGCCGGACGCCTAGCCGGGTTCGACGTCGGCACCCACACCACAGCTGTCGACTCGCTGTTTGGCCTGCTTCGAGTGGACGAGGGCCATTTCAAGTTCTACACCGGCACGAGCCCGGTCCACGCCGTCGAACCGCAGGACGTTGCGCCTGTAATGGAAGAGGCTGAGAGCCGGCTGGTGCAATGGGCCGGGATCGCCGCCGCCGTACCGTCGATGTACTCACAGCTGAGCCTGCAGGGCTCGGCTGAGGGGCCTGTAACTTTGAGCGCCGACCAGTGGCAACTGGTCGCCACGATCGGAGGCGGTAAGTCCGTCGCCGACGTCCTCAAGACGCAGGGCTTTGGCGAGTTCGATGGCTGCAAGGCTGTGAAGGAACTGGTGGACCTGCACCTGGTCCACGTCGACAGTTCCGACGTGCCTCCTGCACCACAACTTCTCACCCCGGCGGCTGAGCGCTCGACCGAGCCGCTCTCCGAGCTGAGCTCCGAGCACAACTTCGAGTACTCGGACCACAGCGCCGACTACTCCAACAACAACTCCGACCACACCTCCGTCAACGGCTCCGACAATGGCTCCGACCAGTTGCCAGAGTTTTCAGGAGCTTCTGCCGAGACGGTTGAACTGGCCGGCGCGGGTCAGGAAACTCCGCAGGTCGACGAAGTGGCCGACCTCTCCGAAGTCTGGAGCGAAGACGACGTGGAAGTCCCTCTCGAGGAGGAGCCGGTCGAAGTCGCCGCTGCCCCTAAACCCGAACCGGTCAACCGGGGCCTCCTGCTCAAGTTCCTCGGCTCCGCGCGCAACTAGTCCCCGGGCCCGAGTGCCCGCGCAGCCCCTGGAGGGCGCGCGGCACCACGCGGCCGAGGTAACCGTGGCAGATATCAGGCACCAAATCGAACTCCACACGCGTGCCTCAATTGCGGGCCGCCAAATGCCGACGATCAACGTGATGGTGGATACGCGCTCCGGGGGAGGCCATGGACACACGAGTGCGTGACCGGGAGGGAGCTCTCTCCGAGGACGAACAGCTCGGCGTAGTGCTGGTCAAGAGTGGGATCATTACCATTGACCAGCTCGGCCAAGCATTGGCACGTGCCAAGGAGCGCGGCGTCAACCTCGCCCGGGTACTGATCGAGGACAAGCTCCTCACGGAGGAACAGTTCGTCGGCACGCTCGCCGAGCAGCTGGGCCTCGAGTTCGTCGACCTGGCCACCTACCCTGTGGACCCGGCCGCCGCCGCGCTTGTGAGCGAGCAGCTCGCGAGGCGCTACCTGGCGATGCCGATCGGTTGGTGGGAGGGCAGGCTCATCGTCGCGATGGCCGACCCCTCCAACGTCTTCGCCATCGACGACATCCGCACCCTCACCGGCGCCGAGGTGCGCCAGGTCGTGGTCACCGCCGAGGCCGTCACCGCAGCGATCAACAAGTACTACCGCAAAGACAGCGAGGCGGAGCATGTCAGCGCCGAGGCCGCGGCCAACAGCGCGCCTATGGATGACGATCGTGACCGCCTCACGAACATCAAAGAGGTCCGCGAGGACGCGCCAATCGTGCGCCTCGTCAACCTCCTCATCAGCCAGGCGATCACCGACCATGCCTCTGATATCCACGTCGAGCCGACCGGCAAGGACGTGCGCATCCGGTACCGGATCGACGGTGTGCTCCACGAGGTAATGCGCTCGCCGAGGAACATCCAAAACGGCATGATCAGCCGTCTCAAGGTGATG
>DATKHZ010000634.1:0-2084 GCA_035509995.1 Acidimicrobiales bacterium
ATCTTCAGCGCCCCGGTGTCTACGAGCACCACGTCATCACGGTCCAATGCGGCACGGGTGTCAGCGACGATGCGCGCCGGGGAGAGCGGGAATCGGTTGTCCTCACGGCCTTCTTGCAGTTCAGCCTCGAGGAGGGACCGAATTTTCTGGTGCTTGGCAACTGTGTTCGAGCAGACAGTCAGTTCAGCGGTCAGAGCGTCGAGGCACCGACTGATCTCTCCCAAAAGGCCGACCTCGACGTCGTAGTGCGCATCAACTTCAGCGGGGAACCGGTGCACGTGGATGATCTTCTTGTCCCCGTTCGGGTTGATCCGTACAGGGTCAAACTCCTGGAGCTCGTAGCCGACGGACACAATGACATCGGCGGCGTCGAACCCGAAGTTTGCGTAGTCGTGCCGCATGAACCCCACGGCGCCGAGGGCGTTTGGATGGTCGTCCGGGACGACACCCTTTCCGTGAAATGTGGTCGCCACCGGGATCTCTGCGTGCTCGATGAAGCGCCTGAGCGCTTCGGAAGCCCGATCTCGGGCGGCACCGTGGCCGGCGAGGACGATGGGGGCCCGGGCCGCTTGCAAGACGTCGACAGCCCTCCGGATCTGTGACGGAGATGGGTCCTCCGACCGCGGCACATTGACCCGGAGCGGCTGTACAGCAGGAGTTACCTGCTCAGCCTCGACATCCTCGGGAATTGCGAGGTACACGGCACCTGGCCTCTCGGCCTGTGCGAGCTTGAACGCCTTTCGCATCATCTCGGGTATTGCGGCAGGCGTGGGTACGAGCGCAGACCATTTCGTGGCCGGGGTGAACATGGGGACCAGGTCGATGTTCTGGTGTGACTCCTTGTAGCTGCGCGACCTGGAGACCTGAGCCGACAACGCGACCAGAGGGGTCGAGTTCGTCGTTGCGTCCGCCGTGCCCAACAACAGGTTGATGGCCCCGGGTCCGAGCGTGGCCGAACAGACTCCGGCACGACCTGTGATGCGGCCGAACGTCTCTGCCATGAACGATGCGGCCTGTTCGTGCCGCGCGAGGACGTAGGTGATCCTGGAGGAGTCGAGAGCCTGAACGAATCGGATGTTCTCCTCACCTGGGATGCCGAAGACGAAATCGACGCCTTCCTGCTCGAGGCATTGGACCATCAGTTCAGCAGCGTTCACGTCGGCCCTTTCTCACTGTCGAGTATTTCGGTGTGACGTTCGTCATCGACAGAGGCATCATCGCAAAGGTGCAGATCTCGTGGTCGGGCTGATCGTTGGTCAACGGCACATCGAAGCCGAAAAGCCGCCCTCCTCGGACCCCGATCCCTTTCGCTGCGGGGCCGTGTGGCCGGCGGCGCCGCCGGTGGTTCCTTACGGCCCCCTCGGCCGCATGGCCTCCGTTGTTCGGGCCCGCCCGTCGGTGAGGCGGGTATCCCGGTCGTGCACCAATCGCCCGTCGATGAGGCGAAATGGCGCTCGATCTGTGCTTCCTTCCCCTCCGGGACTCCCGGGCAATGCGTCTTGCAATCTTCGCAAGGGTTGCGCATCTCCTGTGTTCATCACAACGGACAGTCAATGATCTAGCCGGGGGAACGGTGCCAGATGGGGAACAAGGTCAGATCGGACGTTGGACGCGCGGGCTCGCCGGACCAGATGGGGCTGCGTCGCTTCTCTCGCCGGGTGCGGGCGGGACTCCTCGCCCCCGCTCTCGGGATCGGGCTCATGGGAGCCGGGTTCGCCGTGTTCAGCAGCGTCTCGTCGGGCGCGTCGAACCCGCCACCCCTCGGCATCTATGCGGGCGGTGACAACCCGAGCGGGGTGAGCTCGCTCGGAAGCGCCATCGGCCGGCAGCCGGCCTACGCGATGGACTATCTCGACGGCAGCTCGTGGTCCACCATGGAATCCAGCGCGGCCAGCGAAGCGAGCACCTGGAGCGGCTCGGGCTACGCGATGACGTTTTCCGTTCCGATGCTGCCGAACTCGGGCTCCACGCTCGCCGCCGGCGCGGCCGGTTCTTATGACTCGTACTTCCAGAGCATCGCCCAGGGCCTCGTGGCCCACAACGAGGCCAGCTCGATCGTGCGGATCGGCTGGGAGTTCAACGGC
>DATKHZ010000635.1:0-12469 GCA_035509995.1 Acidimicrobiales bacterium
GTAAACGCAGTCTGCCCCGGCTCAGTCCAGACCCCAATGCTCAGCGCAGCTGCTTCCCTGTTCGCTGAGGATGGGCTGGAGAGCGCTGTATTGGCGAAGTGGGGCGCCATGCACCCGATGGGAAGGGTCGCTAGGCCAGAAGAGGTGGCCGAAGCTGTGTGGTTCTTGGCCAGTCCCAGGGCATCGTTTGTTACGGGAACTGAGCTTCGCGTCGACGGCGGCTTGCTTGCCGCGATCGGCGTGGCTTTGAAGGACTGAGCCGGTAGGGGCCCCGCACGCGTCCCCGGTACCAGCCGTATGAACGGCTTTCAAATCTCGATCGCGTCCAGGTACGTGACCTTGGATGCGAGGTTGCCGACCGCCACTACCTTGTGCTGCTCGTACTCGGCGACGAGCACCCGGAACCTCTTGGTCCCTCTTGGCGCCGGGAGCTTCACGTCTCCCTCCCACACAGTGAGGGAGTTGGACTGGGAGGTGATTTCGAGGAGCGTCCCGGCCAGGCCCGACGGCACCGTCGTCCACACCAGGTCGCTGTCGGAGGTCTGCACCGTCGCTTCCTGGACATAAGCCCGGACGGAATCGGGAGTAAACGGGTCGGTGGTGGCCAGGTATCCCGGGCCGGCCACCGCCACTTTAACGGTTGTGGGAGTGGGGAAACTGGTCGTCACCACACGGTTGGGGGTGACCTGGATGAAATCGGCTTGGACGACCCTCGAGAGCTCGAGGCCCTTCAGGGAACTCGGCTGGTAGCGGACCAAGCCGAGCTTGACGAAGGGGAAATAGGTGGCCGCCGAGATCGTGTTTATCTCGATGTCTGAGAACCACAGCTGGCGGTCCTTGTCCCAGGCCACTTCGTGGCCGGCGACGTCGACCCAAGGGACGGTGCCGGTCTGCTCTTCGAGTAGTAGAGCCTTGCCTTGGTGCACGGCCAGGGTGAAGTCCTTGGCCGCGGCAGTCTTCAACCTGCCGGCCTCAAAGACCGGGTCCAACCCGTAGCCGCTCACGAAAGGGGCGAGCGTGGATGGCAGCGCTGCACCAAGCGGAGGAGCCGCAACAACGACGCCGAGCAGTTCCCCTGCTCCAGTTTGGAACCAGGGCCGGCCGATGTAGACCCTTAGGATGTTCCCGATGCGGATCGAAGTCTTCACCTTTGGCAGGTTTTTTTGCTCCCATCGGAACGCGGGTATCAGATAACGAACGGCCGGAGCCTGTGGCCGTACCGAGCTCGGGACCGACACCGGGTAGCCGATTTTGGTTGGTGGGTGCGCCGACGGCTCAAGGCTGGAACGGGTGACCGGCGGCGCGACGAACTGTACCTGCACAGTTGCTCCGTCGGGCACCGACCCGGCACTGAGGCGGGCGATCGACCCAGCCGCGTCGTCCTCGACGAAATCGACGCCGTCTTTGTATGTCACCGAAGCGGCACTGCCGGTCCCCATCACCACAACGGTGCCGGCCGCGAACCTCTTGGGAGAAACGACGACAGCGGTGGTACCGCTCAGCTTGACCGTGGTCGTTTCGGTGAAGTACTCGAGGAACCGGGTTGTGGAAACAAGGTTGTAGAAAACCTCATGGTGCTTGGTGTCGTTGAAATCATGGCGCATGTCCTTCACAGGGATGATGTCGCTTGCGTCGGCGGCCAGCGGGATCTCGGCCACGCGCGCCTTGCTCTCTAGGAGCACGATGCCGTCTACGCTCACTCCGTCGTCGTAGGGGTCCACGTAAAACGAGAGCACGTCGACCCGCTGCGTGCTCTTGGGGTCGGCCCGCACATCCCCGTTCAGGTAGGTGTAGGTCGCACCGGCCGTCCGGAAGGGCGCCAGGATGTTGGCCCAGGGGGGGTGGAGGGGCTGACGGACGGCGTGGACGATGGTCAGATCCCGATATGGGGTGAACATGTAGTGGCCGCCGAGCAAGATGACGGCGTCGAGAGTAGGGGTGGCCGCGCCGGCTTCCGCCAGCCACTGCCACAGTTTCATGGACGCCAGCTGCGCGGGGTGGAACCACGAGCTCAGCCGGACGGTCGAGACCGAGGCCTTGGGCGCATAGACGGTAAGTGCCCCGTCAAGTTCCCCGGGCGGCGGCTTGGACGGGGCCGCATGGCCCGCCCGCACGACCAAGCGCAGCGCCCGGCGCGCCGGCCAAGCGCCCACGGTGTCGAAGGCCAGGTTGACCCGATGGAACGGTGCTCCCGGAAGGCCGAGCAGCGAAACCCCGGCGCCCAGCACGTCGGGGAGGTAAGGGACCCCGAACGCCGGCTGCGAGGAGGAGGGGGCGGTGACGGGCGGGTAGTAGACCCACTCGTTGCCGCCGTTGAGGGACTGGGCGTCAATCTCCCCGCCATACAGCGACATCACCGATGGGCTTTTGTAGGTCAGGCCGTCGCGTCCGGCGATCAAAGAATACGAGCTCGCCTGGGGGATGCCGTTGGGCCCGTCGAGCGCGCCGTGGGCCTCCACCATTTCCTCGGAGGACGCAGGCGGCGCCAGGTGACGCTCGGACGGGACGATGAGCGGGCTGGAGTCGGGGATGTCGTAGTTGGAGCGGATGACGATGGTCTCGAGGCTCTCACCGGGGGTGCGGGGAGCACAGGGGACGACGACCGGCGACGCGACAGGCTCGACCCGTCCGTAGACAGCAGGCGGGGTGGCATGGGTCAGTGGGGCATTGGACGCGAACGGCACGCTGTTGCCGGCAAGGTCGACGACCCTCGCCCTGAAGCGGTAGACGCGCCCGAAGCGAAGCGTCGGCAGGGTGCCCGGCGTCGCCGCGTACTCGATCTGCAGTTGAAAGTTGCTACCCGGTGGGGGTGGGTTGCCGGTGTCGTCCTCGAGGCTGTCGTCGGACGCATCGTCGACGTGCTTGCCCGGGCGCGGGGCCACGAGGCTCCAACCGTTCCAGCGCGTCAGCGTTTCGGGCAGGTACATGGGCGGGTTGGGCGACGAGCTCGACGCCGGTTGGGTCGGCGCCGGCTCGATCCACCCTTCGTCCCCACTCGGCACCGGGACCACCGTTTGCGGGCTGCCGATGCCGTAGCCTCCGATCCCGGGCGGGTTGGGCGTCCCGGTCCGGGCGCACAGGGAGTACCACTTGGCCTGGTGGGCGTCGTGGACATCGAACCGCCAGCCCTGCGCGATGTCCTCGGCGTACAGGGTGACCGGTCCGGGCGGCGTGGAACTGAGGGCGGTGTCGAACGCGTTGTTGTTGAGCCAGTTCTGGTAGAGCGAGGACGCGTGGCCGACTTTCGCCAGCGAAAGGCCGGCCGAACGCAAGGACGGGACGGCGTAAGTGCTCGGGGTGTCGGCCGAACGCATTACGAACTGGGCGTTCCAAACATTCTGGACAAAGTTGAGCGCCTTGACCGACGCGCCGTCGAGATCCACTTCGATCACCTGATATGCCCCCGGGTCGGAGAGCCTGAGCAGGCCCTGGGCGATTTCAGGGCTTGTCGTACGGGGCTCGGCCAACCAGGTGGCAGATGTCGTCATGGTGACCGGCGTCACGTTGGTGGTATTGGACCGGGTAAAGGCAATGCCGACGGGGTTTGCGAGCTTGGGCCTCCACGTCGGGGTCACCGAGAGGGGTACGGTTGCGGCCAGGCCCGTGGGGGCCGCGACCTCGAGGTCGACGACGAAGCCGAAAAGCCGCAGCAGGGCCGGATGGCGCTGCAGCAACGAGAACGCCTCGTGGAAGTCGAACTGGGGGACCGTCGGCGGCACCAATCCGGCGGCCGTCGGGTACGGCGGGGGTTCTGCGCGGGGCTGCATGAAAAGGTAGGCCTGGGTTACGGCGCCTCTCGGGCCTTTCAGGCTGGTTGACGGGATCGGCCCGCCGCTCTTGGGGAAGGCGGAGAGCACTTGGTCGACGGCGTCTTGCATTTCTCGGCCGTTGAGCGGCAACACGCCGAAGGAACCTTCGCTCACTATTTCTTGCCAACCGGGCCACCCCCCGCCCTCTGGGAGCGCCTTGGCGAGACCGGTGTAGAGACCCGCGAAAAACTGTCGCACGCTCGAGGCAGGGTAAGTGTGGAGGGCGCTGGCCGTCGGGCTCTGGTACTGGTAGGGCGCGACCGGTGTCGTCGGGAGGAAAAGCGCCCTGTACAGCAGCGACGATGGGGCCGCGCTCACCACCGTGGCGTCGACAACGTGGGTGCTGATCGTCGCTTTCCAGGTGATCGGCGTGGCCGGCCAATCCTCCCAATCGGGGAAGTCGGCCAGGGTGGCCCCGGCGCCGGTCGGCATCAGCTGTGGCCCGATTGCGACCGAGATGCGGAGGCTGCCATTGGGGGCGGTCCCGTTGGGGCAGGCGGTCCAAATAACCCGTTGTGCCGTCATGACGCAAAGGCTCCGCAGTAGGTGTCCCAGTCGCCCTGAGTTATGGCGGCGGCGAAATCGGGGTCTGAACCGCCGCCAAAGGTCTTCGTCATCGTGGCGCTCACCGACACCGAGAAGAACAGCACGGAAACACTTACCGAAATCGTCGCCGTCCCATAGCACTGGCCTGGGTCCAGGTAAGTGAACCCGAGGTAGAACTCCATGGATATCTGGATGATCCCCAGCACCGACAGGTTGCCGTCGGCCCGCAGGAAGCCCGTCAGCTGGACCTGCTTATGTGGCACCGTCTGAAGGGAGAAATAAATGCCGGCCATTATCGACACGCCGCCGCTGGCCACACCGAGGTTGATCGAGATGGCGGCCCCGAACTCGAGCGACACCTGGATCTCCTCGATCCCGTCCGCACCTATCGCCAACGCGAAGAACCCGCCGCCGCCGAAGACGTAAATGGTGAGCAGGAACGGGTTGTCCTGGGTGCACAGGGAAAACCGCACCCGCACCGGGGAGCCGTCGAAGGGGATGTTGACCCCCGCCGACAACGACAGGTTTGTCAGCGAGAAAATGCCGAGGGTGATGTCGGGTAGGGCAAGGGTGTAGCTGGCGTCGATACCTGCCGAGCTCACGTCGATGGACGGGCCGCCGAGCGAGCTCAACAACTGGCTCAGGTCCTGGATGAAGGTGAGAGGCCCGAGGAAGGTGACGGTGTCGATGTTGGGCTGGACGGAGGTCTTGGCCCCCGTCTTGGAGTCGAACGTGAACGAATTGAAGGTGATACCGACGAACGAGGCGGCGCTGCCGAACAGCACGACCTCGAAATTGGTCAGCTCGCCGTGTACCGAATAGGTGGTCTGGGCGGGGTTGGAGATCGGCGTGTAAATCTCTGCAGTAATAAGCAGGTTGGTGGTCATGCCCCCGCTGTTGGGCTGGAAGAACCCGAGCGTGTCGCCCTTCACCGTCGGGGCCCAGCTGAGCTTGGTGTCGATGGCTGTTGGCGGTTTGGTGTCGTCGTTGCCGGGGTAAACGAAATTGCTCGAGATCTGGGGTGCCTGATCGTTGGCGGCCTGCTCGTTTGGGTCGACTGGGTTGATTATGTCGATTATGGAGATTGCCCCGAGCAGTTTGCCCGCCGTGCCGGAAAGGTTGCCGAAGAAATCAGACGGGTCGAACTTCCCCGCCAACAGCTTCGTAAGGTCGCCGCCGACCGGCCCGATGTCGCGCGCGATGCCGCTTACACCGAAGTTCGGGGCGGCCATCCCGCCCACGAGGTTGACCGGGAAATTGAGCGACGGGCCGTTTTTCTTTACGGCCAGGTAGACCTCGGTGACGCCGGCCTGGAAGCCGTTGTTCAAATAATTGTCTGAGATCGAAACGCTCGGTGGCGACAGCGGTGCTGACCCGGCACCCACGACCTGCTCCGCGCTCGGCAGGTGGACGACGGCCGAAGACAAAAGAGGGTAAAAGTTGGCGGCGCCGTTGGAAACGTACTTGGCCGTCAGCGTGTAGTTGTCGACGTGTTGTGCGGTCGCCCCGGGCTTGGCTCCCGCCGTTCCTGCGAACGCGACGAGCTGGCCGCCCAGGGACGGGGAGTTACGGTCCGCACCGGCGGCGTCATAAGCCGCGATGATGTGGTCGACGTCCGACTGGTCGGTGCGGGTCAGGTCGACCCAGATCACGCTGGTGGTGAAATCAACCTTGCGCCCCTCGAGGTCGGTGCTGACAAACGAGAAGGGGACGTCTGCGAGATCGCTGCGTACCCAAAGGACGTAGTCGGTGTCAGAGCCCAGCGCGCCGACTTTGATCCCGGGGTCGACCGCGGGGTCGAAGTCGATCGGCGGCGTCGTGATGGTCTTGACCTCGACCTGACGGAGGGGGTTACCCCGGCCCGAGAAAGGTTCGTGCGTGTCGCCGGTGTAGGTGATTATCGGCTGGGTGACGACGATGTACTCCTTGGTCACGAGGAACGCAACTACCTCAGGGACCTCCGCCAACGCGGTCCCGCTCGCGACCTGGAACTCCCGGTCCGTGACTTTGATCTTGACCGCGCGGTGGCCGAAGGGGAACAGGTACCCGAGGTTGACCACCCGCACGTAGCTGTCCCGGCCGACCGAGGTGCGGTGGATCCACGACGCGAGCGAGATCCGGCTGTTGGGGCCGGGTGACCAGTGCCCCTGGACATTTATCGACGCCCCGAGGGCGGTGAGCGCGAAGAAGTTGGCGGTGACCGGGCCCGCGCCCGGTCCCCTGGAGGTGGTGAGCGCGACGATGTCGTTGCGGTCAGTGGGGTCGAGCGGCATGAACCAGGGGTCGGGTGCCGGGGGTGCAAACGTACCCTCCCCGTAGGTCCGCGACCAGAAGGCTTTTAGCAGTGGGGCCGACAACGGCGGCTCCAGGCCTTTCACGCCGAGGCGGGTGTGCCACAGCTCGGTACGCCCGCTGAACGTGACCGGGGCACTGGAGTGGTGCCAGGTCCCGCTGGGCCCCGGCGACAACCACAGCGACCACGGCACTTCTATAGCGGTGTGGAGCGGGTCAGGCGGGCCAGGCGACCCCGTTGCCGGGCGTGCCTCCACGGGCACGAGCTGGGGCCGCAGCGTCGTCCAGTCGAGCAGCCCGTCGAGGGTGTAGGGGACCGAAGCCCCGGGCGCGAGCTCGAAGGCGAGCCAGCTGAACCCGGCGATGGCGCCGTGGAGCGGCGAGGAGGGCCACGTGGTCACGCCCGGCGTGTACTCGACCGACTCCTCTCCCAGGTGCTGGGACGGGAAGACAACGACCATGTAGGTCGGCTTGGTGGTGTGGGTCGGCACTATATGAACCTGGCCGCCCAGGACCTCTGTGTGGGCGTTGTAGAACTCAAAGCCGAGGTACAACATGTCCTCGGGACGCACGGCCTGGAAAACGAGGCTGGGCTTGGCCCCAGTGAGGTCCGGGCGCAGCGCCCCGAGGTGGAGCTCGCTCAAAAAAGGCCCAGTGGCCCTGGCCAGAGCACGCGGAGTGCCGGCCCACGCCCCCGGAAGGCCCCTGCCTCGGGCTAGGACAAGGCCAGCAGCGGAGCCCACCGCGCCCCCGATGAAAACCCGCCGGCTAATCGGGAGGCCGAACAGGCGCGGATGGCGGTCGTCCGGCTCCGGTTCGAGTGGATCTTTCTCTTGGCCCATCAGCGCTCCTCGGCTCGTTGTACCACTCTGAGTCCCCGGATCACCTCGCATAGTCCCACCACGGCCTACAAAGACGGAGAGTACCAGCTGGTTACCCCCGGCGCACTGCATTCATTAGAGGAGCCCGCACCAGGGCATATGCCACAGGTGGGGTGCTCGGCCGTCTCACGGGTTTGGGCCGGGT
The DNA here is from genome assembly GCA_035509995.1 of Acidimicrobiales bacterium. Taxonomy (GTDB): domain Bacteria; phylum Actinomycetota; class Acidimicrobiia; order Acidimicrobiales; family Palsa-688; genus Fen-671. The sequence continues at coordinate 7,674 of DATKHZ010000635.1, forward strand.
TGGGTGGCCGGGAGCAAGAGCGCCTCGTCGTGCCCACCCTCGTACTGGCGAGACCACGTCTCGAACATCTCGGCGTAACGACCGCCGCTCGCCAGCAGCTCTTCGTGGGTGCCGATCTCAACGATCCGCCCGTGGTCGACGACGACGATCCGGTTTGCCCGCATCGCGGTCGTCAGACGGTGCGCGATCAACACCGCGGTCCGTCCCTGCAGGAGCCGGTCGAGGGCGCGCTCCACCTGGACCTCTGATTTGAGGTCCAAGTTGGAGGTGGCCTCGTCGAGCACGAGCACTCGCGGCGCCGCTACGAAAGCCCTCGCGAGCGCTATCAGCTGGCGTTCACCCGAAGACAGCGACTGGCCCCGCTCGTGCACGAAGGTGTCGAGCCCGCGCGGGAGCCTCTTCACCAGCTCGCTCAAACCGACGGCGTCAATGGCATCCTGCACCTGCCTGGTAGTCGCATCTGGACGGGCGAACGCGACGTTGTCGCTAATGGTCCCCGTGAACAAGAACGGCTCTTGGGGGACGACGCCAAGCTGCCTCCGGAGGGAGTTCAGCGTCACGTCCCTCAGGTCGTGGCCGTCTATGGTGACTTTCCCCTTTGTCGGGTCGTAAAAGCGGGTCACGAGCTTCGCGATGGTCGACTTGCCAGCACCCGTCGGGCCGACGAACGCCACCGACTCGCCCGCCCGGATCTCGATGTTGACGTCGCGCAGCACCAGGTCTCCCGGGAAATAACCGAAGTCGACGTCCTTCAATGCGATAGCGCCGTCAATCGGAGGGAGCTCGTAGGCGTCGACTTTTTCCTGGACGCTCGGCTCGGTGGCGAGCAGGGTGCGGAGCTTGCTCACCGCAGCCTGGCCCTGTTGGTAGGTGTTGTACAGCTGCACGATCTGCTGGATCGGCTGGAAGAACGAGCCGAGATAGAGCACGAAGGCGGTGAGCTCCCCGATGGTGAGCTCGGGGTGAGCGTTTGGCGCGATCCCGCCACCGGGTACCTGGTGCCAGGAATGGAGCACCATGGTCCCACCTATAAGTAGCAGCGCAACCTGGCCCATAAGGCCGATGAAGTCGCTCACGGTCGAATAGTTCGCCGTCACGCGGGCGGTCTTGAAGTTGGCGGCGCGGTAGGCGCCGAGCACGTTGCGATGGTGGACGACGTTGTTGCGCTGGCGGTTGTAGGAGGCGATGACACGCACTCCCGAGAGGCTCTCGGCGATGTCGGATATCACCCCTGCGAGCGTGTCGCGCACCCGGAGGTAGGCCCGTTCCGATGCCGCCCGGAACCAGAGCGAGGCGACGGCAAGCGCCGGCATGACGATCACGATGGTGAGAAGGGCCAGCTTCCAGTTGTACGAAATGAGCACCACCGTGACGAAGACCATCGTGAGGCCCTGGATGGCGAACTGGACGAGCCCGTCCTGGAGCAGCTGCTGGAGCACCTCGATATCACTCGTCATGCGGGTCATGATGACGCCCGCCTTTTCTTCGGTGAAGAAGTCGAGCGAGAGCCGCTGGATATGGGCGTACACACGGGCCCGCAGGTCGTTCATGACCTGGGCGGCGAGCTTGCCGGTGTTACGGATCCGGGCACGTTCTACGAACACCGTCACGAGGACCGAGAACAGGTAGATGAGACCGCATATGACCACGACGTCCATGTGCTGGTGCTTGCCGACCAGCCCGTCGTCGATCCCAACCTGGGTGAGGTAGGGGCCCGTCTGGAAGCCGATGGTCTCGATCGTTAGGAAGATCACGGACAGCAGCGCGATGCGCCAGCGGTCCATGATCATCCGGCGGAGCGTGAGGGGACGGGTGTCGGTCGCGCGCTGCGTGAAGACAGCACCTGGTTCGCCATGGTCGGGCTCGGTGGCGATCAGCTTCCTGACCGCGTCTTCGAGCTCGGGAGGCACGCCAGCGAACGGCGCGCCGCCCTCGGTCGCCTGTCCGGCCCCGCCCATTGCGCCGGCACGGGAAGGGCCGCCTCCTGTCCCGGTACCCCACATCGGCCCGCCGCCGAACATGCTCATCGCCCCACCTCCGCGTCCCCTTCTTCGAAGACCCGGGCGAGCACCTCGGCGTAGCGAGGGTCGCTGTCGAGCAGCTCCTGGTGGCGGCCCGACGCGATGACATGGCCGTCCTCGACGAGCACGACGCGGTCTGCGAGGCTGATCGTGGCGAGCCGGTGGGCGATGACCAGGGTCGTCCGGTGGGCCAAGAGATTGCGGAGCGAGCCGTGGATCCGATGTTCGACCTGGGCGTCGATCGCGCTCGTGGCGTCGTCGAGGACGAGCACCGGCGGGTTCACGAGCAGGGTGCGGGCGATCGCGAGCCGCTGGCGCTGGCCGCCCGAGAGCGTGTAACCGCGCTCGCCGATGACGGTGTCGTAGCCCTCGGGGAGGCGGACGATGAACTCGTCGGCATCGGCCGCCTCGGCGGCCGCAATTACCTCCTCGACCGTCGCAGCCGGTTTGCCGTAGGAAATGTTGTCCCGGACGGAGACAGAGAAAAGGAACGCTTCGTCGACAACGAAACCGACGTTGCCGCGCAGGCTCTCGAGCGTGTACTCGCGCACGTCGCGCCCGTCCACCAAGACGCGCCCGGACGTCACCTCGTAAGAACGGTTCAGCAACCGGCCAGCGGTTGTCTTGCCCGAACCGGTGCGCCCAACAAGAGCCACTGTCTCACCCGGCGCGATATGGAGGTCAAAGTCATTTAGCACCTGTGTGCCGTCCGAATAAGCGAAACTGACGTGTTCGTAGCGGACGTCGCCCTTGGAGTTGTCGAGGTCGACGGCGCCCGGGTGGTTCACGATCTCCTGCGGTTGGTCGAGGATCTCGTAGATACGTTTGGCCGAGGCAGAGGCTCTTTGCCCGTTCATGATGACCATCCCGAGCTGGCGGAACGGGGTCTGAAAAATCAGCATGTAGGCTTGGAAAGTAAACAGCGTCCCGACCCCGAGGTGGCCGTTTATCACGAGGATGCCGCCATAGAGCAAGATGATGGCGAGCCCGACTCGGGGGAGGTTTTCCAGCGGCGGGGCCCATGTACCCCGGATATTCGCATCTTTTATGTAGGACCATTGCAGTTTGTCGGCGGAGCGAGCAAGGGTGGTCAGCTCTTTTTGCTCTGCGGCGACGGACTTGACTACGCGTACGCCCGAGACGTTCTCCTCCACCAGCATCGCGATATCGGCGAGCCTGGCTTGGATAAGCCAGGAAACCGGGTAGATCTTCTTTCTCATCGCCACCCCGACCAGGAAAGTGATCGGTAGCGAGATGGCGGTGACGAGCGTGAGCTGCACGTTTATCGTGAACATTTCGGCAAAGGCTATGAAAATAACTGCGCATTGCACGAGTACTGTCGGCGCCATCACCAAGTACTGCTGGACGGCGCGCACGTCGGAATTGGCCCGCGAGATGAGCTGGCCCACAGAGACTCTGTCGTAGAAGGGGAACGAGAGCGACATGTAGTGCTCGTAGACGATGTGGCGGAGGTCGTACTCGAAGCTGTAGGCCGTGGTCAGCAGGCAGCGCCGCCCGAGATAGTTGCAGACCTCACGGACGGCAATGAACACAAAGAGCAGGGTCGCGAAGCTCGAGAGGTGTTTCAGGTCCGTCGTGTGGCCCGCGGTCGGCAGGCATTCGTTGATCGCGTCGCCGATCAGGCGAGGGATCTGGACCTGCGACAGCAGCGCCACGAACGACATTGCGAGGGAGAGCGACCAGATCCCTTTGTGGCTCTTGATAACGGGCCACGCTCGGCCGAGCCAGCCCTTGGACTGGTCGGGGTCGATAGCCGCACGAGGCGGGGAGTATGGCGATGTCTCGGCAATGGGCTCGAAGGGGTGCTCATCGAGCTCTGAGACGAGCGCGGCGCCGTCCGTGCCGAACAGGACGTTGCGGACGCTCAAGGCTGAGCCTCGAGTTCTCCGGCCCTCTGCGCGTGACGCCGCGCCCGCGCACGGTCGAGGGCATCGCCCCAGATGTTCATCGCTGACATCGCGCTCGAGATGAGAGCCTCGTCCGCGAGCTCATCGGCAATGGCTTGGAGCTTTTCGTGAAGGGCCTCCTCAGCCGCGCCGAGGAGGTCACGACCATATTCGGTCAGCGCCAGGGCTATCCTTCGGCGGTCCGCGGCCGAATAGGCCCGTTCGACAGCGCCACGTTGCACGAGTGCCTCCACGACAGAAGTGACGCTCGGCGCGGAGACAGCGAGCTTTTGCGCGAGCGAGCTCGAGGCGTCCGTGCCTCTCGCGATCTGGACGAGCATCCGGTACTGAGCCGGCGAGAGCTCGAGCGCCGCGAGCGCTACCTCGACCTGACGGGCGAGCCGGGCGACAGTCCAGCCGATCGAGCTGTAATTCAGTTCGGTCATCTAATAGTTAGGCTATCAAATCATCTCAACCTGGCGAAGAGCCGCCAGGCGGGCCGCGGGCCGTTTACAGCGCTTACAGCACGCGCCAGACCACTTCGTGGTCGCCAGGTCCGATCAACCGGTTGGGCGCTGGCGCGTCAGCGCCGTGGGGGGATTGGGCGTCCGCCACTGCCCGCTCGTCATCGTCTACTGCAACCATCCCGGCCACCGAACACGTCATGCCGTCGGGCACTCGGACCTGCCCTACCACCGTGGCGTCCCCGTCCCACGCCCAAGCCAGCTCGAGGTGCCCGGCCGGCGCCTCGAAGGCGAACGCCGCCCGCGACAGCCGCCGCGAGAGGGCCGGGGCGAAGCCGATCTCGCCGAGCGCCGGCACGCCCGCCACCGGCCGCAGCCCGCAGGTCCCCTCGATCAGCCAAGAG
>DATKHZ010000636.1:0-3100 GCA_035509995.1 Acidimicrobiales bacterium
CGCTGTCGATGTCTCTCCAGCGCGAGGACTTCCGGGCCCGCCTTGCCGCCGGCCACAGCTTGACCCTGGCCGAGCTGCTCTACTCGGTCGCCATGGCGCTCGACTCGGTCGAGATCAACTGCGATGTGGAGCTCGGAGGGATCGACCAGTTCTTGAATATGCAGATGTGCCGCAAAGTTATGGAGATCTGCGGCCAGGAGCCGGAACTCGTGGCTGCGACTACCCTGTTGGAGGGCACCGACGGCACTGGTGCGAAGATGAGCAAGTCGAGGGGCAATTATGTGCCATTGGCAGCCGCGCCAGGCGAGGTGTTCGGAAAGCTGATGTCGGTGCCGGACCACCTAATGGTCCCTTACCTGAAGGCACTTTCGGAGTGGCAGGCCTCAGAGCTCCTTTTGGTGGACCGGCGCCTTGCGGATGGCTCGCTTCACCCGGTGGACCTGAAGAAGATCCTCGCTGGCGAGGTAACCGCCGCGCTTCACGGCGTGGACGCTGCAATGAAGGCGAGGGAGGAATTTGCTGCCCACTTTTCCCGGCACAGCTACGCAGAAGTCGAGGACGTACCGAACGTGGGAGACCTCTCTCAACCCGTTGTCGAGGTCGTGAGGAGCCTCGGTTTTGCAAGCAGCAACGGTGAAGTGCGCCGTATCGCCGACCAAAATGGCCTCCGACTTGTCCTCGAGCCGGCCAATGGCGCCCCGCAGTCACAGGTCACCCTGCGGCCCGAAGACCTCCGCGAGACCCTTGCGGCCCTAATCGAAGCGAAGCTCCACGGTTTGGCCGGCGACTACTACCTGAGGGTCGGCCGCAAGCTTGCGCGGATAATTAGCCCCGTGTGAGTAGCCAATCCTGGGTGGAACCGGCGATCAGAGCGGCCGTCCCGGACCACGCGAGCTCCTCTCCGAAGGACTCCACAAGCGAGACTGTTGTGACGGGAGCTTCCATCTGAATAGCAGTTGACCCTGCGATCACCAGCACGGGCAACCCGAAACGCGCTGCTCGCTCTGCGACACCTCCGACGGTTTTGCCCTCGAGGGATGTCTGGTCAAGGCGTCCTTCACCGGTTGCCACGGCGTCGGCCTCGCCCAACGCCGCATCTAAGCCTGTAGCCGCTGCGATGAGGTCAAACCCGGGAACGAGCTCGGCACCGAGGGCCGCCAACCCGCCCCCGAGCCCACCGGCCGCGCCACCACCGACGAGAGGGCGCACGTCGATGCCGTAGCGGCTCGCATACTCGTCCCCAAGTCGCACGAGACGTTCGGCAAGGGCGCGCACCTGGTCCTCGTCTGCGCCCTTCTGTGGTGCAAAAACTGAGGCTGCGTCCAAAAAACGCGTGCGGACATCGCATGCCACACGGACGACGACCCCTTGCTCCGAAAAGTTCCTGCCGTCGAGTGCCTCGAGCGCGCCGAGCCCCCCGTCTGTCGTAGCCGAGCCGCCGACCCCAACGATGACTTCGCGAGCCCCCGCGGCAATTGCGGCTGCGATCAACTCGCCGGTACCGCGTGTTGTAGCCCCCATCGGGTCATTGCCTGATCGGCCACCGGCAAGCAAAAGACCGGAGGCGAGCGCCATCTCGACGACCGCCCTCTCGCCGTCCAACCTCCAACCGGCCTTCGTTGGCTGGCCGAGCGGCCCCGTCACGACGTTGAAGCGGTTGGGCCCGCCAAGGGAGCCCAAAGTGCCCTCGCCGCCGTCGCTGAGCGGGAGCTCGCGGACGTCCCAGCCGGCGGCTCGACCACCTGCGGCCATGGCTCGCGCGACCTCGCTGGCGTCAAGGCTTCCCCGGAACTTGTCCGGGGCAGCGAGCAGTCGGCTAGGCAACTTAGGGGACAGCCACAGCGTAGAAGCCGGCCGGGTTGCCCGAAGAGTTCGAGCTGGGAGCCATTTTCCACCGAGCTTAGTGGTCATGGTGTCGAACAGCCATATTGTCGTACTGGAACAATGGCCGTCACGAGATGGCCGTGTTGGTGGCTTGAACCGTGCTGGAGGTGGCTTGAACCGTGGCAACAACGCTCCCCGGTCGTACCCGGCCCACCTCGGCGCGCTCAGGGCCGGATGGCGGGCACAGCAACTACAAGTGGGTCGCTCTCTCCAACACGACCCTCGGCGTCCTGATGGCAACGATCAACCAGTCCATCCTCCTGATCGCTCTGCCCGACATCTTCGACGGGATCAAGATCAACCCGCTCGTGCCTGCCAACACGGGTTATCTTCTTTGGATCCTGATGGGTTACATGGTGGTGATGGCTGTGCTTGTCGTGAGCCTCGGCCGGATCGGCGACATGTACGGCAGGACTCGCATGTACAACCTTGGCTTCGTCATATTCACGGTTTTTTCGCTACTTTTAGCGGTGACATGGCTTCAGGGGACCGCCGCGGCTTTCTGGCTTATTACTTGCCGGGTGGGACAGGGACTGGGCGGGGCCTTCCTGTTCGCCAACTCATCGGCGATCTTGACCGACGCCTTCCCCGCAGACCAGCGCGGGCTGGCGCTCGGCATCAACAACGTAGCTGCGATATCGGGGTCGTTCATCGGTCTGGTCATGGGGGGGATCCTCGGCCCGATCTCCTGGCACCTGGTTTTCATCGTCTCCGTGCCCTTCGGCCTGTTCGGGACGATCTGGGCTTACTCAAAGCTCCGTGACCAATCGGTGCGGGCCCCCGCCAAAGTGGACTGGTGGGGCAACCTCACATTTGCGGTTGGCCTGATCTCGGTGCTGGTTGGCGTGACGTACGGGATACTGCCTTACGGGGGCCAAACGATGGGTTGGGAGAGCCCGCTTGTAATCACGTTCCTATTGGGGGGCGTTCTCCTCCTGTCGGTCTTCTTGTACATCGAGACAAAGGTCCCCTCGCCGATGTTCCGGCTGTCGCTGTTCCGAATAAGGGCCTTTTCGGCAGGCAACTTCGCAGGCCTGCTTGCCGGCCTTGGCCGCGGCGGCCTCATGTTCATGCTCATCATTTGGCTGCAGGGGATCTGGTTGCCGGAGCACGGGTACAGCTTTGCCCGCACGCCGCTGTGGGCGGGCATTTACATGCTGCCCCTAACGGTTGGCTTCCTCATTTCCGGCCCGTTCGCAGGGCGCCTCGCCGACCG
>DATKHZ010000637.1:0-7900 GCA_035509995.1 Acidimicrobiales bacterium
GTCTCTTGCTGCAGGGTGTTGATGACCTTGCCCTTGGGACCGATGACCTCGCCGATCTTGTCGATCGGAATCTGGATGGACACGATCTTGGGCGCCACCTCGGCGACCTCGGGACGCGGCTCGGCGATGGTGTCAGTGAGCACGCCCAGGATGGTCAGGCGCGCCTCCTTGGCCTGGTGCAGCGCCTTGGCCAGCACGTCGGCCGGGAGGCCGTCGATCTTGGTGTCCAGCTGCAGGGCGGTGACCGCGTCAGCGGTGCCGGCGACTTTGAAGTCCATGTCGCCGAAGGCGTCTTCGGCGCCCAGGATGTCGGTGAGCGTCACGTACCGGTCGCCCTCTTTGACCAAGCCCATCGCTATGCCCGAAACCGCAGCCTTGATGGGCACGCCTGCGTCCATTAGCGACAAGCTCGAGGCGCACACTGACGCCATCGACGTCGAGCCGTTGGACGACAGCACCTCGGACACCAGCCGGAGCGCGTACGGGAACTCCTCGAAGGAAGGCACGACAGGAAGCAGGGCTCTCTCAGCAAGCAGGCCGTGCCCTATCTCGCGGCGCTTCGGGCTGCCAACGCGCCCTACTTCGCCGTTGGCGGACGGAGGCATGTTGTAGTGGTGCATGTAGCGCTTTTTTTCCTCGGTGCCGATGGTGTCGATCATCTGGTCCATGCGCGGCATGCCGAGCGTTGTCACGTTGAGAACTTGGGTCTCGCCCCGCTGGAAAAGCCCCGAGCCGTGAGCAGTTGGGAGAATGCCGACACGGGCACTGAGCGGCCTGAGGTCACGAGTGCCCCGGCCGTCAATACGCACGCCTTCCTCGACGATCCGCTTGCGGACCAGCTTCTTGGTGAGGGAACGGACGGCTGAGGATATTTCCTTTTCTCTCCCTGCAAATTCTTCTGAAAGTTCCACGATCAGCGAGGCAGCGGTCTCTGCCAGTGCGGCCTCTCGCTCGGACTTGAGCGAGATGGTGGTCACTTTGCCGATCCGCTCGGCCCCGAGGGCTTCGACGCGCTCGAAGACCTCCGGCGCGTAGTCACGGCGGGGCGCGTAGGCGAGCGGCTCGCGCGAACCGGCGCGGGCTCGGAGCTCGAGCTGAAGTTCCGCCGACTCCTTGATCCAGGTCTTCGCTGCCTCGAGGCCCTCGGCGATGACTTCTTCGGTCACCTTCGGGGCTCCCTGGCTGTAGTAGGCCCAGGCTTTTTCGGTCCCCCCGGCTTCGACCATCATGATCGCCACGTCGCCGTCCGGCAGTACCCGGCCCGCCACCACTAGCTCGAAGGTCGACTCGTCGCCCTCGACATATGTCGGGTGGGGCACCCATTTGCCTTCCTGGCTATAAGCGACCCGCACCGCTCCGATCGGGCCTTCGAAGGGCAGTCCCGAGATCATAAGGGCCGCGCTGGCCGCATTTATGGCAATTACGTCGTGGGGGTTGACCTGGTCAGCACCGAGGACAGTTATGACTACCTGGGTCTCGTTGCGGTACCCGTCGGCAAAAGAGGGCCGAAGCGGCCGGTCGATCAGTCGCGCAGTGAGGATGGCGGTTTCGGAGGGCCGACCTTCACGCCGGAAGAACGACCCCGGGATCTTGCCGGCCGCGTACATCCGCTCTTCGACATCGATCGTGAGCGGGAAGAAATCTATTCCTTCAGGTGCGTGCGAGGCTGCATTGGCAGTGGCCAGCACCATCGTGTCGCCAATTCGAGCGACAACTGCGCCTTGAGATTGTTGGGCCAACAGGCCGGTTTGGAAACTTATGGTCTTGCCGGTGCCAGAGACCGGCGCTTCAACAGAAAAAGGCTCCCCCATAGAGGTGGTGTTCTCCTTTCGGCCCGTGGGAGCCGGCACTGCCAGCTACCACAGATAGAGGATCTTCAGTCAATGAAGACCCTTGAGGCCGCTGAGCGGAGCTGAGCCAGTTGTCAGTTGACGACCTCCCGGTGCCGGCGCAGCGCGCCCGGCGGGAAGCCCTCGACTGGCAGCTGACAACAGCATGCCCCTCGGCTCTCGCGATCAGCGGCGCAGCCCCAGCCGGCCTATCAGCTCTCGGTAGCGCTCGACGTCGTTGTTCCTCACGTAATCGAGGAGACGCCGGCGACGACCGATGAGCACCATCAACCCGCGTCGCGAGTGGTGGTCGTGCTTGTTGACCTTCAAGTGCTCGGTCAGGTGGGCAATACGCTCGCTCAACAGAGCAACTTGTACCTCGGGCGAACCCGTGTCCGTCTCATGGAGGCGATAGGCCTCGATGGTCGGTGCTTTTTCGGCCATGCTGATAGGTCCTTGGAATGGGGCTGGCTTAAAACAGGACAATGACGCCGTGGAACAGGGCCGCCCCCGCCCGAGACAAAGGCCCGGTCGCCTGAGCAGTTACGTGGCACAACGCCGGCGCCCATGCTAGCAGCTGGATAGCGGTACCAGCCTCGCCCACCGCTCAGCCCGAGCAAAAGTGCTGGGTCAGATGGACGCGGCCGTCAAGGTCAGCCTGGTCTGCGCGACATCGGCGGTCATTTGGTCGACCAGGGCATCCACCGAGCCGAACTTTTCCTGGCCTCTCAGCCGGGCCACCAGCTCGACCGTACCGACTTCGTCGTACAGGTCACCCTGGAAGTCGACCAGGTGGGCCTCGACGAGCGAGAACGGCTTCGAGGCGTAGAAAGTTGGCTGGCGTCCAACCGAGATCGCAGTCTGGTGCCGGGTACCGTCCGGCCTCAGGTACCAGCCGGCGTAAACGCCGTCCGCGCAGAGCTGCATCGCCTTGTCGACTCCCAGGTTGGCGGTCGGGAAGCCGAGCTCTCTACCGCGCTTTTCGCCGTGGCAGACTAAGCCGCGCAGCTGGTACCAACGGCCAAGCAGCTGAGCGGCCGTCCGGACCTCACCCTCGGAGATCAGCCGGCGGATCCCCGTCGACGAGATCGGCCCGAGCTCGCCGACCTTGGTGGCGTCGGTTACGTGCCCGCCAGAGCTGACCAGCCGGATCCCTGTCACATCGAAACCCCTCAGCGCTCCGATGCGCTGGAGGAGCGCCACATCGCCTTCCCTGTTGCGGCCGAAGTGGAAGTCGTGGCCAACGACCAGGGCTCGGGCGTTCAGGCAGTCGACGAGGACTTCGTCGACAAAAGCTTCTGCCGGCTCTGTGGCGCGTTCTGCGTCGAACCGCACGACCAGGACTATGTCGACCCCGGAGGCTTCCAGGAGCGCCAACTTCTGGTCGAGGTCAGTCAGCAACAGCGGCGCTGACCCCGGGCGCACGACGCTCGCCGGGTGCTTGTCGAATGTGACGACAACCGACAGTGCACCGATCTCGGCGGCGGCGCTCCTGACCCGTTCGATGAGCCGCCGGTGACCTAGGTGAACACCGTCGAACGCCCCGATCGTTATGACCGAACCTTGCGGGGGCGCCGGGCACTCGCCCGGATAGTACGCGATGTTCACTCGGCGACGATACCGTCACCGGCGGTCAAACATGGGGGAGGCCAGCTCGGTTTGCTAATCGTCCGGCCGCCCTGGACGGGGCCGTTCACTGCTGGTCCCATTCGGACCAGCAGTGGTTACAATGGGGCCAGTGGTCAATCTCGAGCTTGAACGGGTAGAGGCGCTAGAGCTCTTAGGGATGATCCTGGCGCACCTGAGGATCGCTGAAACCGGGTCCGAGCTCTCGCCTAGGGTCCCGCCGTTGATGGGGATACGCGACAAACTCGCTGAAGCCCTACGGGAGGAACAATGAAATATTCCGAACCTCAAGTATCCGACACCATAGCCGTCATGGAGAAATACAGGGCCTCCCAAGACGGTGAGATTGGCGCAGCTCTCGTGGTTGTCGGCCTCAGCGCGGAGCGAGCCGCCAGGGAGTCGCGAATTCGCGACGACATGATCCGGGTCGCGCATCGCGCCGGGGCCTCTATTCGCCAGCTCGCCGACGTCTCAGGCCTCGGTAGGAAGACCGTAACAGCGATCGTCTCGGCCTACAAAGGACAGGCGTAGTGCCGCTCTTCCCTCACCGTTCCTTTCTGCGTGAGGGAAGACGGGACTACGACCTGCCCTTTGCGCCTAGAGCGCCGGGGGAGGAGGCTCTTACCTAGAGCGCTGCCGGGAGCAGAGTCTCGCCGACCAGGTAGCGGTCGACGGCAGCGGCAGCCGCTCGGCCCTCAGCAATTGCCCAGACAATCAGGCTCGCTCCCCTGGTGGCGTCCCCGCAGGCAAATACACCCGGCACGGTGGTACCCCACGAGCCGTCGTGGGCGACGTTGCCCCGCTCCGTCACTTCGGTCCCCAGCTTGTCGAGAAGCTGGCCGTCGGGGCCGCGGAAACCGATGGCGAGCAGCACCAAGTCGGCTGCCAGCTCGAACTCGCTGCCGGGCACATCTTGGTAGTTCCGCCTCCCGAGCTCGCGCACCTGGTGCGCGAGAAGGGCGCGCACATGCCCGGTATCGTCGCCCAGGAAACCATCGGTTTGCACGGCAAAGACCCGCTTTCCCCCCTCTTCGTGGGCGAGCGAGCCCCGCAGCACGAGCGGCCAGAGAGGCCACGGGGTGCTCTCGTGGCGCTCGTCGGGAGGCTGTTCGTGGATGTCGAACTGGTGCACCGATGCCGCACCTTGCCGGTGAGCAGTACCGAGGCAGTCCGCGCCGGTGTCGCCACCGCCAATGATGATCACCGACTTGCCCGCGGCGTCGATCGGGGGCCGGCTGAGGAGCCCCGCCTGCACCCTGTTCGAAGGGACGAGGTACTCCATGGCAAGGTGGACACCACCCAAGTGCCGGCCCGGGATGTCGAGCTCCCTCTGCCAGAGGGCGCCGATCGCCAGCACAACGGCATCGTGGCTGGCGCGCAGGTCCTCCACCGAAAGGTCGACTCCGACGTCGACCCCGCATTCGAAGACCGTCCCCTCTGCTTCCATCTGCGCGACCCGGCGGTCGAGGAGGGCCTTGTCCATCTTGAAGTCCGGGATGCCGTAGCGGATGAGACCGCCCGGTCTATCGTCCCGCTCGTAGACGACGACCTCGTGGCCCGCCCGGGTCAACTGCTGAGCCGCAGCCATGCCTGCCGGCCCGGACCCCACGACCGCCACGCGTTTGGTGGTCTTGGCGCTCGGCCGCACCGGCGTGACCCAGCCGTGCTCCCAGGCGTAGTCGATTATTTCGTTTTCGACCTGCTTTATCGTCACCGGGTCGTCGTTTATGGAAAGGACGCACGCGCTCTCGCAAGGCGCCGGGCACATTCGCCCGGTGAACTCGGGGAAATTGTTGGTGGCGTGAAGCCTGTCGATCGCGTCGCGCCATCGGTCGCGGTAAACCAGGTCGTTCCAGTCCGGTATGAGGTTGCCGAGGGGGCAACCGCTCAGGCTGTTGCAAAACGGTATGGCGCAGTCCATGCAGCGCGAGGCTTGGTTGCGAAGCGTCGCGAGATCCACTGGCTCGTACATCTCGCCCCAGTCACGGACGCGCAGGTGCACGGGCCGGTGCTCTGCCTCCCGTCTTTTGTGCTTCAGGAACCCATCCGGGTCAGCCATGCGCGGCGGCCATCATTATCGCTGCGGCTGCGTCGGGCTCGCCCTCCGCAAGGCGCGCCGCATCCAGAGCGCGGCGGTAATCGGTCGGCACAACTTTTACGAACAACCCGGCATGCGCGGGAAAATTGTCGAGCAGGCGCTCGCCCACCGCAGAGGCGGTTTCTGCGACGTAACGGCCGAGCACACGGCGAAGCCACGCGGCGTCATCGTCGCTCATACTGTCCAGCTCGACCATTTCTTTGTTGAGCCGTTCGGGCAGGCGCCCGTGGGGGTCGTAGACATAGGCGAACCCACCGGACATGCCGGCGGCGAAATTGCGCCCGATCGGGCCGAGAACGACGACACGCCCACCTGTCATGTACTCACAGGCGTGGTCGCCGACGCCTTCAACGACGGCGAGAACCCCTGAGTTGCGGACGCAAAAGCGCTCCCCGACGACCCCTCTTATAAAGATCTCCCCGCTGGTAGCGCCATAGCCGATCACGTTGCCGGCGATTATGTTGGCCTCCGCGACAAATCCGGCGGGCACGTCCAACGGGGGCCGCAAGATGATCCGTCCACCAGAAAGGCCCTTTCCGAGGTAGTCGTTTGCGTCCCCAAAGAGGCGCAACGTGATCCCTGACGGCACGAAGGCCCCGAAGCTCTGGCCGGCCGAGCCGGTCATTTCGAGCTCGATGGTGCCCTCCGGCAACCCGGCGCCCCCGTAACGCCTGGTCACTTCGGACCCGAGCATGGTGCCGACGGCACGGTTGGAATTGAAGACGGGCCACGAACCCGACACTGGCCGGCCTTCTTCCAGCGCCGGGCGGCATGCCTCGATCAGCTTCGCGTCCAATGTGCGGTCCAGCTGGTGATCTTGTTGGTGGGTGCAGCTGAGCGGCACCCCAGCCGGGGGCGGGTACAAAATAGCGGAAAGGTCGAGCGTCGCAGCCTTGCTGTCCTCGTCAGCAGCCAGCTCCTCGAGAACCTCGCTCCGTCCGATCGCCTCCGCAACTGTCCTGAAACCTAGCGTCGCCAACCATTCCCTGACTTCCTCGGCTATGTACTCGAAGAACCTCACCACCAGTTCAGGCGTCCCGCTGAAACGCTTTCGTAGCTCAGGGTTTTGTGTTGCCACGCCGACCGGACAGGTGTCGAGATGGCAGACGCGCATCATGATGCAGCCCTCAACCACGAGCGGGGCGGTGGAAAAGCCGTACTCTTCGGCACCGAGCAGCGCCGCTATGACCACGTCCCTGCCGGTTTTCATCGAGCCGTCGACCTGCACGACGATCCGGTCGCGCAGACCATTTCGCAAGAGGGTCTGCTGGGTTTCGGCGAGGCCGAGCTCCCAGGGGCCGCCTGCGTGGCGGGTGGAGCTCATCGGCGACGCCCCGGTACCCCCGTCGTGCCCTGAGATGAGCACAACGTCGGCGTGAGCCTTGGCCACACCAGCAGCGACCGTGCCTACGCCGGTCTCGGACACCAGTTTGACGTTCACCCGGGCGCGCGGGTTGGCGTTTTTCAGGTCGTAAATCAACTGCGCCAAGTCTTCGATCGAATAGATGTCGTGATGAGGCGGCGGCGATATCAGGCCGACCCCGGGCGTCGAGTAGCGGGTCTTGGCTATCCAGGGGTAGACCTTTTTGCCCGGGAGCTGGCCGCCCTCGCCGGGCTTGGCCCCCTGCGCCATCTTGATCTGGATGTCGTCAGCGTTGACGAGGTACTCGCTGGTAACCCCGAAACGCCCAGCCGCGACCTGGCGGATGGCGCTGCGGCGGCTGTCCCCGTTTTCGTCCGGCACGTTGCGCTCAGGGTCTTCGCCACCCTCGCCGCTGTTGCTGCGAGCCCCGAGGCGGTTCATTGCAATGGCGAGGGTCTCGTGCGCCTCCTGCGATATAGCCCCGTAGGACATCGCACCGGTCGAGAACCGTTTGACGATCTCTGACACCGGCTCGACTTCGTCGAGGACCACCGGGTTGCGGCCGGTCTCGTGCGGCGGGCGGAACCCGAGCAAGCCTCTCAGCGTGGCAAGGTTGCGCGACTGGTCGTCGACAGCGCGCGTGTACTCCTTGAAAATCTTGTAGCTCTTGGACCTTGTTGCATGCTGGAGCTTGAAGACGGTCTCGGGGTTGAACAAGTGGTACTCGCCCTCACGGCGCCACTGCCAGTCACCGCCCGGGTCGAGATCCCGGTGCGCGAGCTCGCTCGGCCTGTCCGGCCAGGCCGCACGGTGGCGTGCAAGCGCTTCGGCAGCTAAGTCATGGAGGCCGACGCCCTCGACCTGGGTAGCGGTCCCCGTGAAATAGCGTTCGGCAACGTCGCTTGCTAGGCCGACCGCCTCGAAGACTTGAGCCCCGGTGTACGAGGCGACCGTCGATATCCCCATTTTGGACATCGTCTTGAG
>DATKHZ010000638.1:0-2598 GCA_035509995.1 Acidimicrobiales bacterium
GCAGCGCACGTACCATCGAGTAGTACTCGGCGCCCTCGGCCTCCTTGCCCCGACGCCGCATGCCGGCCGTGTCGATGAACCGCACCGGGCCATCGGCCGTTTCGACCACGGTGTCGATCGTGTCGCGCGTAGTGCCCGGCATGTCGTGGACGATTGCCCGCTCGTCGCCTATAAGCCGGTTGAAAAGGGTCGACTTACCGACATTGGGCCTCCCGACGATGGCGACCGAAATGGTCCCCGGGCTGTCGGCCGGTCCCGTTGCGACCTGGTCCATCGCGCCCGGGCCGACCGGCTCTTCGTCCGCTATAACCTCGCCTGGCTCGTGTGGCTCGTTGGGACCGGCCGCCTCCTGCGGGACGGCCTCGGCGCCTTCCTCGCCTTCTGGCGGGAGTACCGCGACCAGGGCGTCGAGAAGGTCGCCGGTCCCGCGGCCGTGCAGAGCCGAAACGGGCCATGGCTGTGCGAACCCGAGGCCGACGAAATCCCAGATGTCCAGCTCCCGAGCTGGGGTGTCGACCTTGTTGACGGCGAGCACGACCGGCCGACCTGACCGCACCAACAGGCGCGCCACGTCCGCGTCCGCTTGAGTCGGCCCGACGGTCACGTCCACGACGAACAGCACAGCGTCAGCCTCATCGATGGCTCGCTGTGCCTGCGCGGACACCAGCTTGTCGAGCACCATGCCCCCGACCTGCCAACCTCCGGTGTCGACGAGGGTGAAGTCCCGCCCGACCCATTCGGCTTCGAGGGATTTACGGTCGCGCGTGACGCCTGGCCGTTCCTCGACGATTGTCTCGCGGCGCCCGAGAACCCGGTTCACGAGGGTGGACTTGCCCACATTGGGCCTCCCGACGACCGCGACCATCGGTCGCTTGCCGCTCATTCGGCGAGCGCGAGTGCTGGGCGCCGGGGGGCCGAGGCCTGCGCCGGCTCCAGGGCGCGCCGCAACGACGCACCGTCGGCGGGAACTACCTCGACCGGCCGCGGCAGGTCAGCCAATGACATGCCGTCCAGGAACTTGCCCCCTGAAACGCAGCTGTCAGGTATGAGGTAGCGGCGCCCCTCAGGTAGACCGGCAAGAACGGCCGAAAGGTCGGCCCCGGTGAGAAGACCAGCCACCGCTATGTTCCCACCGAAGAACTCGTTCCGCACGGCCAAGACCTCTATGTCGCCCGGCAACGGCGCAATCAGCGGGGCGAGGGCCCGAGCGCCGTACTCGCCCGTCAGCACGGTTATCCCCGCGCCGCGCCGCGGCAACAGCGTTATCGCCCCTGGAGCGCGTGGTGCCCGGTAGCCCAGCGCCGGGGCGCCCTCGAGAGAGCGGAAAAACCCACTGGGCCCCTTTTCCCCAAGGTCTTCCGCGAGGTCGCGCCCGTTGAAGGCTGCCTCAAAGGCGCGGGCCATGCCGATGCCGTTGTCGTGCTGGGCGACAGCGCCGTACGTCTCCAGCGCCGGGAACGGGCGGCCCGCAACCAGGTAGTACTCGTCCCCCGCATACACGAGCCGCCTGCCCAGGCATGCCAGGAAGATCTCCTGCCATTGCTCGACGAGTTCGACCACGACAGCTGCCTCAGCCGCGGTGTGGGGCCGCATCGCCTGCTCGTGGTTGAAGCGGCTCACCCCGAGAGGCACGCACGCCACGCTCGCAAGCTCGGGGTACTCGTCGAGGACGCCGGCCAGCGTTGCCTCCAAGAGGTCGCCGTCGTTGACACCAGGGCAGACGACGACCTGTCCGTGCACCTCGACGCCACCGTCAAGGAGCGCTCGCAGCCAGCGAAGGCTCGAGGCGCCCCGGCGGTTGCGGAGCATGCGGGCACGTACCTCGGGGTCGGTCGAGTGGATCGAGACGAACAACGGCGAGAGCCCTTCGGTGAGGACGCGCTCGAGGTCGGACTCGGTGAAGCGGGTGAGGGTCGTGAAGTTGCCGTAGAGGAACGAAAGTCGGTAGTCGTCATCGCGGACATAAAGGCTCTTGCGCATGCCTTTGGGCAGCTGGTGTATGAAACAAAACTCGCAGTGGTTGTCGCAGGTCCGGACCCGGTCAAAAAGGGCCGCGTCGACCTCCATGCCGAGAGGCTCGCCGCCCTCTCGCCCCACCTGCAGCGAGAGCTCGATCCCCCCGCGGCTCACCTCCAGGCCAAGGCTGGCTTGGTCTGCCAATAACTGGTACTCGATGATGTCTCTGGGGAGCTGGCCGTCCAGGGCGACGATCTCGTCGCCGGGTTGGACGCCGGCCCGGTCTGCGGGTGACCCGGGAGCCACCGCGACCACTCTCGGCAGGGCCATGGCGTTTACCAGGATAGACGCCCCGGCAGCTGCCTGGGGCCGGCCCTCTCGCGCCAACTTTTCCTGGCGGTGACCGATCTGGTCGCGACCGCCGACTTTTTCATGGCGGTGACCGATCCGTTCAGTCGCCCGCCACATCACTGAGGCTGGTGCAAAGAAATCGCCTCGGCGGTGACCGATCGGGCGATCGCGCACTCACGTTCCCGGTTTTCGGCACCGGCCGCCTCCATTTGCGCCACGCCGGGCCAACGCGGCCCGGCTGCGCTCCCCCGCTCCCCGCCAAGGCCTGGGCGTCTACCAGGGCAAGCGCCT
>DATKHZ010000639.1:0-12642 GCA_035509995.1 Acidimicrobiales bacterium
CTACCGAGCGCGCGCCGAGATCTGTTCTGTGAGCCATCCAGCGACAAGAGCCGCAACCTCGGCGTCCCGCGCCCGGAGGCCGTGGTCGCCGCGCTCGATGTAATGCACGCTCACCGGGCCGGGGATCAGTGCCAGCGCCGCTTCGAGCTCGGCTGGGGAGCCAAACGCGTCACGGGTGCCTGAGACGAACAGACAGGGCAGGTCGAGGTGCTCGAAGTGGACGATGCGCGCGTTGTCCGCCCGGCCGGGCGGGTGGAGCGGGTAGCTAATGAGCACGAGGC
The DNA here is from genome assembly GCA_035509995.1 of Acidimicrobiales bacterium. Lineage (GTDB taxonomy): Bacteria > Actinomycetota > Acidimicrobiia > Acidimicrobiales > Palsa-688 > Fen-671. The sequence goes on from DATKHZ010000639.1 coordinate 282, forward strand.
CGGCGGCTGGGAGACCCTCGGCAACGGCCATGCTGCAGATACGCCCGCCCATGGAGCGGCCCCCCAGGAAGATCCGCTCCGGTACCAAAGAAGTCCCGGCGGCGAGAGAGGCCGCTTCTTTCACCACCGCAGCGACAAGGACCGGCGGACGGTCAGGAGCGCGCCGGCCGGCCACCGTATAAGGGAAGTCCATTCGCCTGACCGTGAGACCCGCCTTGGTGGCGGCCCGGTCAACGGCTACGAGAGCGGATTGGTTGCTACTGGCGCTCGCCCCTGGGGCGAGCAGCAGGCCGTAGCGGTCCAAACGGTCAGACCATTTCGTGGAGCATCTCCGCCAGGAGAGCAGACTCGCGCGAGATGTCCTCGTTGCGAGCGCCGTTGTCCAGCGCGCCGACCACGACGTGGCCCTGGCTCCGCACGCGCCACCAGTAGGCATCGTCAACCCCTACGGGTGTGGGCAGCTCCACGGCTGCGACGGCTCCGAGGAAGGCGGCCCGGCGTTCTTCGTTGCCGGGGTCGTTGGCCAGGCGGTCCACCGCGCCGAAAAGCTCCTCGATCGAGCGGTAGCGGGCTTCGTCGTCATCGTCGAGCAGCCCATGGACTTGTTCGAACAGGCCGTCAACCTCGGTCTCGTAATCCTCGGCCACCGTGAGGTCAGGACCATCCCAGTTGTAGGCAATTCCGGCCGACTCAAGGAGCATGGAAAGCTCCACCCGCTGCTCGGGCAACCACTCGGCCAGCTCGTAGACAAGCTCACCGGAGTTCTCATCCTCTTCTTCATCGACCTCGTCATCGACCTCGTCTTCGACATCGTCGACGTTGACGAGCCCGTCCGGGTCAGCCCCGCCGTCCTTGGACAGGTCGGGCGGCTCGTGCGCCAGCTGCCCGGTGGTGGCCGTCCCGTCATCGTCTGCTTCGGCCGCCTTGGCCTGCGCGCCGTCGGGCCCGCTGCCGCCAAGGCCGTCGCTCGCCACCTCCGTGCCTGCTGCGGCTTGTGCGGCTAGGTCCAGCGTGGGCGCGCCCATTTCCCCGCCCGGGGTCACCTTGGAATGGGGCAGGACAACGAGGCGCCGCGTTTCTTTGGCACCTCGCTCCAAACGCCCTCGTGCACGTTCAGTTTCGGCGAACGCCTCGGCCTCGCCGGCGCTGGGCGCAACGAGCCGGCAGAGCACTTCTGCCTGGTGGCGGATCTCGTCTTCGAGCGCTTCGTCGGCGCCAAGGGCCCCTAGCAAGCGGCGCGTTACCCTGCCTACGGCGGCAAGGTCGTACTCGTCCATGTCGGGCAGGTAGTCGACGGCGAACACGGCTGCCGAAGCTTCGCCCAGGGCTGCATCAGCCTGCATGTCCGTCGGGTTGTCACGAAGCCGCTTAGCAGCGTCGTACAGTTCGCGCGAGGCATCTTTGGCCTCGTCGGGAGCAGGGAGCTCGTCGTCATCATCATCATCGTCGAGGCCGCGCGCTGGAGCTGCCATACCGGTCACAACGTCTACGAGACGGTCGACTTCGGCCTCGTCGACAGCAAGGATCACCAGTTCTTCTTCCTCGAAGCGATGGAGTACGCCGGCCAAGATGAGCGACTCGATGAGGCGCGCCCTCGTGCGGTCGTCCCACAGGTCGAGCCGGTAGCCGACCTCGTCGTCATCGGGGCCGGACTCCAGTTCCGGCAACGGTGACGCGATCAGGCGCGCACCACAGCTGTGGCAACGGCCCCGGCTGTTGACCTCGTAGCCACAATTCTCGCAGTACCAGACCTTGGTGCTCACGGACGCCCCGTCTTTTCACGCTTGGGCAGGATCGGCGCCGCTCGCCCGGACGAGGGCCCGGCGGGCCGGCGGCCCGGCCCTGACTTCATCTCCTCGTGGTATTCCTCTTCCACGTTGACCGACCATACGTCATGGGATGCGCCCATGATGTTCTCGACGGTAAGCATGGCGGTGTACATCGAGTGGTCCTGGTTGTTGTAGCGGTGCATCCCGTTGCGACCAACGGGATGGACGTTCGGCACATTTACCTCCAGCCATTTGCGCAATGTTTCCACGTTGTGCTTGTAGTCGGCATCGTAATAAGGGTAGGCCTTAGGCATCCTCACCACGTAGCCTGCCCCAACCACCTTCGGGTCGACGAGGCCGAGCAGACCGATCTCACGCTTTCCCATTTCGACGAGCTCCTCGTCCGGCATTGTCCAGGTCTCATCGCCCTCGAAGACGAAGTACTCGAGGCCAAGGCAGGTAGAGCCGTCCTTGACCATGTACGGGGACCATTGGCCGAAGTTCTGGATCCGGCCCATTTTCACCGATGGGTCGTGAACGTAAACCCAGTTGTCCGGGAAACCTGCAGTCTTGGGTACGACAAGGGCGACAGTGATGTGGTCGCGGTAATGAAGGTCGTCTGCAGCGGCGAGCACCTCAGGCGGCGCCGGGGGGTCAAGAGCCCTGACGAGCGCCGAGATAGGCATTGACGAGATTACGGCGCTGGCAACGTGCTCGGTCAGAGCTCCGTCCGTTAAAGAGTCGACGCCGACAACCCTGCCGTCGGCGCATCGCAGCCGGGTCACAACCGAGCGCATCATCACTTTCGAGCCGGCTGCTTCCACTTTGTCGCGGCAGCGTTCCCACATCATTCCCGGTCCGAGCCGCGGGTATTCGAACTGGTCGATCAGCGTCGTGATCTCCCGCTGGCCCTTTTTCGGGAAAAGTGCGCTTTTGACGGCATTGAAAAGATTGAGGTTCTTGATCCGTTGGGCGGCCCAGTCCGCTTGCAGTTCCGAGCCAGGGTAACCCCAGACCTTCTCGGTGTAGGTCTTGAAAAAGTGTTTGTAGAGGCGCCAACCAAAGCGTGCAGCTACCCAACCCTCGAAGGTGGTCTGGTCCGCAGGGGGGTGCACCCGCGCCCAGGCGTACGATGCCGCACAGCGCAAGGACTCGATGAAACCGAGGTTCCGCAACGCATTGAAAGGCTTGAGAGGGTAGTCGTAGTACTTGCCCTTGTAATAGATCCGGCTCATTCGTGGCCTGAGCATGAACTCGTCGTCGGGCAGTACCTCGTGCCAGAAAGCCTCGACGGGTTTCACCTTGGTAAAAAAGCGGTGACCGCCGATGTCGAAGCGCCAGCCGTCACGTTCCACGGTGCGTGAGATACCGCCGACGACGTCGTCGGCCTCCAGGACTGTGCAGATCTTGCCCTGGCGTGCCAGCTCGAAGGCCGCAGTCAGGCCGGCCGGGCCGGCGCCAATGATGACGACGTCGTCAGCATCACCGAGAGAGAACGGCTGCTCAGGGATCTCCGACAGGCCACTCTCGTTCTGGGCATGGTAAGCGGCTTGGGGGGGCACGGATTTTTGCTCCTGCAAGGTTCGGGGCGTAGAGCCGACAGGGCCTTCAGCCAGTCCGACCACCCATTCTGCCCGTTCGGCGACCCAAGGGGCCAGACAGGGGCCGAGCGGCCTCGCGCACAGGTTGCTTTCAGCTCGGCCAGCGCACGAGGTTCTCGTCCTCGTAGTAGTTGGGGTTCTCCGTTATCAGGGTCTCACCACCCGGGTGCAGCATCTGCAACCAGCTGGTCAGGTAACCGCAGCTCCCGCCGAGGCCTAGGTAACCGTTGCGCCAAACGAGCCAGAGAGTGCTGCCCGGGTTGAGCTTGTTCACGATCCCCTCGGCAAAGTTACCGACGTCAGTGTGCTGGATGCGCGACACGTAATTGACCCAGTCGACCCGGGCGGGGCCAATTCCTCTCGGGAAGGTGATCTGCGTGACGTCGGGAACCTTCAGCAGGCGGTCCACTGCTGGCCCAAGCTGGTCCGGGCAATAAACGATCATGTCACCTGGTTGGGCTTGAGCATTCAGGACTGCGGCAACCTCAACTGCCTGTGTGCGAGGCTGCGAGTTCTGGTCCTTGGCGGAAAGCAGGCCTGCGGTGCACGCCACTGCCAGCATTAGCGACGTCACTTTAAGTGAACTAAATGTGGTAATGCCGAGTGCGCACAATACGATAAACAGGGGGAACACGACGGCTATGTAACGGTTGTCGAAGGCCGCACCTGTCAGGATGCCAGCCAGTACTGCTGCGCTGAGAGCGCCCACCACCAGCAGCGCGACGAACCTCGCTCGCGGTTGCGCTCGGAACTCGACGATGACACTCGTAGCTCTGGGGCCGGGCGCCGCGAAGATGGCGAGGCCAACGAGCCCGAAGGTCATGAACGTAAGCAGATAACCCCACGCCCCGACGCCAGCGAAGTACCCAAACACGGAGAGCATGTCGGCCGGGCTGGGCGCGCCCGCCCAAGGCGTCCCCGTGTGCAGGGCCTGGAAAACAAAGACGGGCGACCAGGGGAGCCAAACCAGCCCGCCGCCGATCATTGCCGCAAGGGACTTGGCGGCTGCGCCGGGGTACTCGGGAGGGCGGGCCTCCCCCGGCCGGTGCTCCACCCCCGACCGGTGCTCCACCCACGACCGGTGCTCCATCCCCGACCGGTGCTCCACCCACGACCGCACGAGCAGCCAGGCCCCGCCGACAGCGACCAGGTAGAGGTCCCAGTAGTGGGTGTACATCAATGCTGCGGTCACGGCTGCCAGGGCGATCAGGCGCCGCCGGCTAGGCAGCTCCATCGCCCGGCGGACCGCCAGGTACCAAAGGATGGACTCCAGCGCCATGAGCGAGTACATGCGGGTGTCGGTCCCGAAGTAGATCGCCCAGGGGGAGCTGGCCCCGAGCAGGAGCGCTGCCCATGCCGCCCGTCGGCCCCCCGCACGCTGGCCGGCTGCCCAAAGGAACGGGAGGGTGGCCGTGGAGATGATGCCCGATAGCGCACGCACCGCAGGATCGCCCTGCCCGAAAAGGAGCATCCAGTAGTGCAGGGCAAGGTAGTAAAGCGGTGGTGACCCGTCCTGGACCAGCGCCCCGGGCAGTTGGACAAGAGGCAGTTTGGCGATGTTGACTGACAGCGCCTCGTCGAGCCAGAGCCCTCCTGGGGCGAGGAACCTGCCGACGACACCGGCTATAACGACCGCGCTGGCCAGCACGACGCCCGCGCGCGCCAAGCCCTCCCGTGGGGAGCCGCCAAGGGTGCGCCGCCAAAGCGGGGGAGGCCGCTCGTCGCCGAGCGTGATGGGTCGCGGCGTAACTGCGGTCGCCACGGTCACAACACTACAGCCGGGCGAATTTCCCGGATCCAGGCGCTGACGCTGGTGAAGAAACCTTCGGGCCCGTACCCTCGAGCACCTTCGCCCGCCCAACCGTACCGCTGCACGCTTACATGGAGAGCCCGCAGGAGGGCTCGGCCAACCCCTTGCCGCCTTGAGCTCTCCTCGACCAGCACGCACACCTCGACCGTCCCGCCCACCTCCCCGTCTTGCCAGGCCGTCGCCACACCGACGACCTCGCCGAGGCGGAGGCCGGTAAGGACGATGCTGGAGGGGGCGGGGACTGTGTCGAGTGCCGCCAGGAAGGCCGCCTGCGCCCCTCCGGCCATTGCCACCATTGCCATCACATCCGGTCCCAACACGCGCCCTTCGACGATCTCGAGCTCGAGACCCCCACGGCCGACCACCGCTGCGCGACCTAGGCATGCGTCCGCCAGCGGCTGCCAGCGGTGCTCACGCTCCTCCAGCAGCACCACCCGGTCGAACACAGTCTCGGCTTTGTACGAGAACAACGCGGCAAGCGCCGCCTCGATGCGATCGGCTGGCGCGTCGTCGGTGAGGGTCACGTGCGGTACCCAGGGCCAGTGGTCTGGCCGCAGCATTGGCCCAGCCACGACAGCCTGCCGCAACCTGGCCAAGCGGTCGAGCTCCGGGCCGCCGACCGCCAGGTAAACCACGGGGCTCGCCGGCATGAAGGTGGTGACTGGCCCAAGGTCGACCGCGATCGGGCCCGTCTGGTCGTTGGCTGCGCTCCTGAGCACCCGGAGGGCATCCCCGAGGTCCTCGGCGCGCACATTGACAGGAGGGACCAACGTCACGTGCGGCGGGACAGCCCCGAGGGCGGTATCGCCGAGCGCCCGCCGCAGGCCGTCGACCTCGACCGACCCGGGAGGGTCGAGCAGCAGAGCTACCCCGAGGCGGTGCCTGGGGCTCACGGTCTTAGGGCTCGGTCCGGCGTTAGGGCTCCGTGCCAGCCGGCTCTGCGGCGTCGCAAAGCACGATGACCCGGTTGTCGTTCACCTCGACGAAGCCGCCCTGGACGTCGAACCGGAGCTCGTCAGCAGCGCCTGCCGCGAGACCGGCCTCCGCTGTCGCCGCAGCCTCGGGGTGCACGATCCGCAAGGGGTGAGGTTCCAGCACTCCGACGTAGGCCATGTGGTGCGCCAGGAAGGCAATGTCGCCGCCTTCCGTACGACAAACGACCATCTCGGCCTGCCCCGAGAACAGCGTGCCCGTCGGAGTGACGAGCTCTACCTGGGTGGTCGCCATCGCGTGCTCAAGCCTGCTTTTCGAGCTCGCGTGCCTTGGCCATTGCGCTCTCCGCACCGCCGACGTTCAAGAATGCCTGTTCGGGCAGATGGTCCAGGTCGCCATTGACGAGAGCCTCGAAGGACTCAACGGTCTCGGAGACCGGCGTGTACACACCATCGAGCCCGGTGAAGTTCTTCGCGACGAACAACGGCTGGGACAAGAAACGCTGGATCTTGCGGGCACGCAGGACCGTGGTGCGGTCCTCCTCCGACAGTTCGTCCATCCCGAGGATCGCAATGATGTCCTGCAGCTCACGGTTGCGCTGAAGCACCTGCTGGACCCGGCGGGCAACCGCGTAGTGCCTGTCGCCGACGATCTCGGGCGCCAGGATGTTGGACGTCGAAGCGAGGGGGTCGACGGCGGGGTAGATGCCGATGGCGGCGATCTCGCGGGCGAGCTGCGTGGTCGCGTCGAGGTGGGTGAACGTCGTGAAGGGGGCCGGGTCCGTGTAGTCGTCAGCCGGGACGTAAACAGCCTGGACCGAGGTGATCGAGTGGCCCCGCGTGGAGGTGATGCGCTCCTGCAGTTCTCCCATCTCGTCGGCCAGCGTCGGCTGGTAACCCACAGCGGACGGCATCCGCCCGAGCAGTGTCGAAACCTCCGAGCCTGCCTGGACGAAACGGAAAATGTTGTCGATGAACAGGAGGACGTCCTGGTTTTTGACGTCGCGGAAGTACTCGGCCATCGTGAGGGCAGAAAGGCCGACCCTCAGGCGGACGCCGGGAGGCTCGTCCATCTGGCCGTAGACCAGCGCCGCGCGCTTGATGACGCCCGATTCCTTCATCTCGAGCCAGAGGTCGTTGCCCTCACGGGTGCGCTCGCCCACGCCGGCGAAAACAGAGACGCCACCATGGTTTTCAGCCACCCGGTGGATCAGCTCGAGGATCAGCACCGTCTTGCCCACGCCGGCCCCGCCGAAGAGGCCGATCTTGCCACCCTGGACATAGGGCTCCAGCAAGTCGACAACCTTGATCCCTGTTTCGAACATCTGAGACTTGGGTTCGAGAGTGTCGAAGTCGGGGGGCGGGCGGTGGATCTCCCAACGGTCGTCCACGTTTACGAGCGGGTCGGCGTCGAGCACATCGCCGGTGACATTGAACACGTGGCCGAGCACGCCGTCGCCTACTGGGACCGTGATCCCGTGGCCAAGGTTGCGCACCACTGCGCCACGCTTCAAGCCGTCGGTCTGGCGCAGGCAGATGCAGCGGACCCGGCCCTCTCCGATCTGGAGCGCAACCTCGGCCATGACCTTGCTGCGCTGGCCCTCGAGCTCGATGTCCATCTCGACCGCGTAATTGATGTCAGGAAGGTGCTCGGGAGGGAACTCGACGTCGACAACGGGCCCGGTGATCGCGACGACTCGGCCATCTCGCGTCGCGGGAGCTTCAGGGCCGGTCGATGTAGCACTGGGTGTGCTGGTAATACTCACGTTTGCTCCAGTCAACTTGCGTTTGGGTAGACGTATATGTCGGGCCGGCCGGAGTCCTCATCGCCTGACTCAGCCTGTCTCAGTGCTTCTGCGCCGCCGGATATCTCGGAGATCTCCGTAGTGATGGAGTCCTGGCGGGCCCGGTTCATCCGGCGCCGCAGCGTCTTTATCAGGTCGTCTGCATTGTCGGTCGCAGCCTTCATTGCTCTTTGCTGCGAGACATGGAAAGAGGCGGCCGATTCGAGGAGGGCCAGGTACACCTCAGCCTCGAGCCATCGCGGCAATAGGCGGTCCATTATGGCGTCAGGTTCCGGCTCGAAGTCGAAAATGGTCGTGCCGCCCGGGTCATGGCCCTCTCCGTCGCGCCGCTTGTCCTTTCGCTCAGGCAGGTCGAGCGGGACCAGCCGGCGCCTTTCGGCGCGTTGGGTACCGACGCTCAAAAAGTGTGTGCTCACAAGGTAGATCTGGCCTATCGTGCCGGTTTCGAGCTCACGCGAAATGGCTTCCACCACCTTCTGTGCGTTTTCGAAAGTGGGCCGGTCAGTAAAACCCTCGAGGCTCTCAGCGACCTTTCGCCCGCGGAACCTGAAATAACCCTTCACCTTTCGCCCGACGGCTATTACCTCCGGAGCAGGGCCCGTGCGCCCCAGCTCGGAGAGGAGCTCCTCGGCGACCCGGTGCACCGAGGTGTTGAACGCCCCGCAAAGACCCCGGTCGGCACCTAGGACGACGACGAGGGAGCGGTCCCCGCCCCCTGCAAAAATCCAATGGCGTTGCGCCTCGGGCGTCGCCGCGAGCTCCCGTACCACGTCCTCCATGCGTGCGGCGTAGGGCCGGGCAGCGATCATCGCCTGTTGCGCGCGCACGATCCGCGATGCGGCTATTAGCTCCATCGCCCGCGTGATCTTCTGGGTCGACACCACGCTCCGGATGCGGCGCCGAATGGCGCGCTCCTCGCCTGCAGGCACCCGGCTACGCCCCGCCTTCGGGGGCAGCTCCAGCCGTCACGGCGGGCGCTGCTGGCGCATCGGAGGTGGTCGCTTCAGCCGGGTCAGCCGGGCCATTGCCCGCCGCTGCCTCGGCGGGGCCGGCCGAGGGGGTCTCGGGCTTGGTGGTCGTAAAGCCCTTCTTCACCTCAGCGATAGCCTTGTCCAACTGGTCCGTCGGCGGGAGCGCCTTGGTAGTGCGGACCGACTCCAGCAGGTCGGCGTGGTTGGCCCGGAAATCCTGCAGCAGAGCGGTCTCAAAGGCGCGGACGTCCTCCACTGCCAGGTCGTCGAGGAAACCTTTGGTACCCGCGTAGATGGCGACCACCTGCTCTTCGACCGGGACCGGCGAGCTTTGCGGCTGCTTGAGCAACTCGGTGAGCCTGACACCCCGGTCGAGCTGGGCGCGCGAGACGCGGTCCAGCTCGGAGCCGAACGTGGCGAACGCCTGCAGCTCGCGGAACTGGGCGAGGTCGGTCTTCAAGCCGCCCGAAACGGTCTTCATGGCTTTTATCTGCGCGTCCCCGCCCACGCGGGATACCGACAGCCCGACGTTGACGGCGGGGCGGATACCCGCGTAAAACAGGTCCGTCTCCAAGTAGATCTGACCGTCGGTGATCGAGATCACGTTGGTCGGGATGTAAGCCGAAATATCGCCCGCTTTGGTCTCGACGATAGGCAGGGCCGTAAGCGAGCCGGCACCGCGCTCATTCGACAGTTTGGCGGCGCGCTCGAGCAGCCTGCTGTGCAAATAAAAGACGTCGCCAGGGTAAGCCTCGCGGCCCGGCGGGCGACGGAGCAGCAACGAGAGCGACCGGTATGCCTCTGCCTGCTTGGAGAGGTCGTCGTAAATTATCAGCGCGTGCTCGCCGTGCTCCATCCAATGCTGGCCCATGGCGCAGCCCGCGTAGGGCGCCAGGTACTTGAAGGAGGCAGGATCCGAGGCGGGTGAGTTGACGACGATGGTGTACTCCATAGCCCCGTGAGCCCTGAGGGTTTCGACCGTCTGGGCAACCGTCGAGCCTTTTTGGCCGATCGAGACGTAGATGCATTTCACGCCTTGGCCACGCTGGTTGATTATGGTGTCGATGGCTATCGACGTCTTGCCAGTTTTGCGGTCCCCGATGATCAGCTCCCGCTGGCCACGGCCGATCGGTGTCATCGCGTCGATGGACTTGATCCCCGTCTGGAGTGGCTCTTTCACTGGTTGGCGGTCGATGATGCCGGGGGCCTGCACCTCCAGTCGCCTCGTCTCGGAGGTACCGAGAGGCCCAAGCCCGTCGATGGGCCTGCCGAGAGAGTCCACAACGCGGCCCAAGAGGCCGTCGCCGACGGGGACCGAAAGTATGCGGCCGGTCGCACGGACGATCTGTCCCTCCTGAAGGCCCGAGACGTCGCCGAGCACGACGGCGCCGATCGAGTCCTCGTCGAGGTTGAGCGCCAGAGCGCTCGTGCCACCTTCGAACTCGAGGAGCTCGTTCACAGAGACGTTCGGCAGGCCTGTGATCCTCGCGATGCCGTCACCGATGTCTTGGATGCGCCCTACTTCTTCGCCCGTGACCCCGGGCGTGAAGCCCTCCAGGTTGCGCCGCAGGACGTCGGCGATGTCGGCAGCTTTGATGCTCAGCTCAGCCATTTGCTTTGCAGGGTCCTTTCAATGTTCTTTTCAACGTTCTTCTCAATGTTCTTCCGGCTCGCCGGGCCGCGACGTTGGCCCCCCGGCCGCGCCGACAGCCCCGCCCGAGCCAGCTGTGCGACCGGGCTCGAGGAGTGCTTCTCTCGCCAGCTCGAGCCGGTGACGCAGGCTCGCGTCGATCACTACGTCTCCGATGTTCGCGACAAAACCGCCGAGAAGCTGCGGGTCGGCTGTTGCTCTGACGTCAACGGGGTAACCGGTGAAACTCGTCAGGGCGGCTGTAAGGCGCGCCCGTTGCGGAGCTGTCATCTCAATTGCGGAGCGGACATCCGCCACCCGCCGGTTGGCCTCTTTGGCCACCAAATCGACAAGCGCCCCCAACAGTGCGGGGTAATCGCGCGGTCGCCCAACGCGTGCGGCATACGTGGCCATCCGCGCCGACTCCTGGCTCGCCCGGCGCGTCAACAGGCCAGTGACAACCGAGGCGCGAACCGTCGCAGCTTGCTCGGCGGTGGTCAGGGCCACTCGCAGCTCTTCGTTGCCTTCGACGATGCGCATGAAACGGAACAACTCGTCCTCGATGTCACCCAGCTGCCGCTCTCCTCGCACCGAAGTGAGCACGGCCGACGCATAACCGTCGATACGTTCCGTTGCGCCGGTCCGCCCGAGCGGCCCCTCGTCCAACAAGACCATCCCGTCGCGCCGGGCAGCCGCGGCCGCCGCGAGGCTCGCGACATCGGCCATAAATTCCTCGGCAGGGCTGCTTTGCAACACGAAATTGGCCAGGTCGAGCACCGGCGCCGACAGCTTGCGGCCCAGTAGCTGCTGGATTATTGCTCGCTTGGTGGGAACGGGCGTTACGGTGTTGGCCATCGCCCAGGCAAGGTCGGTGGAACCGGCCAGGAGCTGGTAGAAGTCCTGGAGCTCGTCCGCGACGCGCCCCACGTGTGCGCCCGAGGCCTCGAAGATGGCGTCGGCGTAACCCCTTACGCGCTCGCGCACCTAAGCACCTGCTCCTGTTCTCACTGTTCCGCCGGGCCCGCCGGCCGCGCCCGCGGCAGCCTGGCGCTCGATGTCGGCAGTCGCGATCTCGACCAACTTCTCCTGGTCGCGCAGGGTAATCCCATCGCCGAGAACTCTTTCCACCACGTCCATGACGAGCCCGGCAACTTCGACCCGCAGCTCCTCGGCTGCACGCCGGGTCGCGGCTTCGATGTCGGCGCTCGCACGCTCCACCAGCCGCCTGTACTCCTCCTCACCCTGTTTGCGCAGATCTTCGCGTAGCTGCTCGCCGATCTTGGCGGCCTCGTCTTTGAGCGCCCGTGCCTCGGCCCGCCCCTCCTCGATGAGCTTCTTGCGCTGTTCCTCCAGCTCGGTGGCGCGCTTTTTTGCCTCCTCCGCGTCGCTGATATTGCGCGCTATCGACTGCTGACGAGTGTCCAACACGCCGTTGACAAACGGCAGGACCCACTTGGACAACGCCCACAATGTGGCGAGGAAGATTGCCAGCTCCACCACAAAGGTGGGGCCGGGGACTAGGAAGTTCGACGAAGCGAGTAGCACCGGTCAGTACCTCGGGCCGGCGACTAGCCGGTGGCCAGTACGAACACGAACAAGGCGGTAAAGGCCAAATTGATGAAGTACATGGCCTCAACAAGGCCGACGATAAGGAACATCGTCGAATAGAGCCGGCCCTGGACCTCGGGCTGGCGGGCGATACCGGCGATTGTCTGGCTACCGGCCAGGCCGTCACCGACAGCGGCACCAATGGCACCGCCACCAAGCGCGAGCCCACCACCGACGAAGGCACCGGCCAGCTCGACTGCCTTTTCAATGCTTGCAGCCATCTAGTTCTCCTCTG